>JAODBQ010000157.1 GCA_025464045.1 Ilumatobacteraceae bacterium | reverse complement strand
GACGGCTCGCTGCCCCAAGCTCGGAGCCTCACCGTCGACGCCGGACGGTTCATGAACTACGCCCTCACCGTCGCGGTCCTCGAGCCCACCGCCCTCGTCACCACCCACGGATTCGGATCCATCGGATTGGGGACCGCCGCCGCCATCGGCGCCGGAGCCGCCCGCCCCGACCGTCCCGCCGTCGCCCTCGTCGGAGACGGCGGGTTCATGATGGGCGGTCTCGCGGAGTTCCAGACCGCGGTGCGATGCGGAGTCGATCTCATCGTGGTCATCTACAACGACGGAAGTTACGGGGCGGAACACATCCAATTGTCTCGAAAGGGCCTCGATCCCTCAGTAGCACTCAACCACTGGCCAGATTTTGCAACGGTCGCAGTGGCTATGGGAGGCGAAGCCATCACGCTCCGAAACCAACACGACCTCACACACCTATCCGAACGGATCTCTAGCCGGCAGAGGCCGCTGCTCATCGACGCCAAACTCGACCCCGGCGTCATGTCGACCCTTCAAGAATGATGCTCCTGAGTCTCCGAGACTGTCTGAAGGTCGGTGTGGCCTGGGCCGGCTCTGGTGTCTGGTTGGGGCAATACGCGCGTCTCCATCGTGTGGACCCTTTCAGCGACAGCTGGTTCGTAGCGGCGAGTTGATCGACGACGGCGCGGAGTTGGCTGCCGTCCGCGGCGCTCGCGATCCACGTTCTTCGAGAACCTCACCCGTGACAACCATTGACCTGAGACCCCTGGCTCGCCAGACCGGCACTGTTCAAGGTCTGGTCGAACAACCGGTGACACGCCGCTCCCGGTGGCCTGCCACCTGCACTCCTTTGGGGGTTGACCGTTGCCGGAAGCCATGGTTATTATATGCATGATTCGTCGGGGGTGCGATGTGGGCCACCGAGGGACCCAGAGCGAGGGGGGTTCGATGGGCATGAACACTGCGGTATCAGCGCAGCGTGGGGGAGTCTTTGCGCACGTCTTGGTCGATTCGCTGCTGCGCTGGGGCGATCGTCCGCTGTTCGATCAGCCGGCAGGCGAGCAGTCGTTCAGCTACCGCCAGACGGCGGACCTGATCGCACGCTTCATCGCGGTGCTCGAGCGCGACGGGCTCGGCCGGGGTGCGGGTCTGGGTGTCCTGTCGAACAACCGGGCGGACTCGTGGATGGCTGCCGTGGCCCCGCAAATCGCCGGTGGCTACTACAGTGCGCTCCCGCCGAGGTCGTCGGTCAACGACCTCGTCTACATGATCGAAAAGGGTGAACTGCAGTCGATCGTCATCGATCCCGCCCTCGAGGATGTGGGCGCGGAACTCGTCGCGCGTTGCGGCTCTCTCCGAGGCGTGTTCACCCTGGGTCCGAGTGACCTGGGTCGAGATCTGCTGGCCGAGGCGGAGGCGATCGGCCCGCAGCGTCTGGAGGCCCCGCAGGACCTCGACCACGGCGACATGTGCCACCTCTGGTTCTCGGGTGGTACGACAGGGCGACCTAAGGCCGCCGTGCATACGCATCGGACGTTGATCGAGACGTGCTATCGAAATCTCATCGCCTATGAATATCCGTTCCCAGTCCGATACGCGGCGCTCGGTCCGCTCAGCCACTCCGCGTATCCGCAGATCTTCCCTGCGATCTTGACGGGCGGAAGCGCAACGGTGCTTCGAGCGTTTGATCCCGAGCAGTTCCTCCGTGTCACGGCGGAGAAGCAGATCAACTTCACTTTTGCGGTGCCGACGATGCTGTACGCGTTGCTCGAGGTCGCGGAGCGTACGAAGATCGATGTGTCGAGCCTGCAACGCGTCATGTACGGCGCCGCGCCGATGGCGTCCGACCCGCTCGGGAGGCTCATCGATCGGTTCGGATCGATCTTCACGCAGGTATACGGCGCGTCGGAGACCATCGGTGCCGGCACGGTGCTCCTCGCGTCGGAACACGATCGACCGGATCTCATCACGTCGTGCGGGCGTGCTGCGCCCGGGGTCGACGTCATCCTCCTCGACGACGAGCAGAACCCGGTGCCGCTGGGATCGATCGGTGAGGTCTGCATCCGGTCGCTCTCGGTGATGACTGAGTACTTCAAGGAGCCCGAGTTGACGGCTGCTGCACTCGCAGGCGGTTGGTTCCACACGGGTGATCTCGGGCGTGTCAATGACGAGGGCTATTACACGTTGGTGGATCGCAAGAAGGACATGATCATCTCTGGCGGGTTCAATATCTATCCGGTGGAGATTGAGAACGTCTTGATGGACGAGCCGTCGATCCACATGGCGGCCGTCATCGGGGTGCCAGATCCGAAGTGGGGCGAGTCCGTGCACGCCGCGATCATGCTGCGGCCGGGCGCAAAGATCGACCTGGACGAACTCCTTCAGACGGTCAGGGCGCAGAAAGGCGCGGTCTACACGCCGAAGTCCGTCGAGATCGTCGACGTACTTCCGCTGACCCCGGCGGGCAAGGTCGACAAGAAGGTACTTCGCAGCAGGTTCTGGGAGGGACGCGAGCGACAGATCTGATCCGCGGCCGGGGTCATTTGCCGGTCTCGAGGGGACCACGGGCCGAATCGCGGTGGGCTCGTGCTTGAACGGTCTAGCCGCCATCGCACCCACCCGCACAGGCGACAGCGCACCTCCTCGGAACCCCCTGGCGGGGAGGTGCGCGGTTGCGTTCGATGTAAGCCGAGGAGACGGACGAGAACGATGGACTTCTTCCTGCAACAAACCATCAATGGAATCGCGATCGGGAGCGTGTACGTGCTCTTCGCATTGGGATTCAGCCTCGTGATCGCGAGCCTGCGTGTGTTCCACGTGGCCCATGCAGCGGTCTTCACCTGGGGTGCGATCTTCAACTGGCACCTCGTCGAAGGCCGTGGCTGGCCACTGGCGGTGTCGCTCGCTGTCGCGGCGTTGCTGACCGGCGCGTTGAACGTCCTCTGCTACCTCGCGCTGATCCGTCATCTCGAAGACCGGCCCAACAAGGAGTTCGCGGCGTTCATCTCGAGCCTGGGAGGGATGATCGTCCTCACGGAGCTCGCGAGCCGAGATCTGGATCGATCGACCGTCGGACTGCCGGCTCGGGCGGTGCCCCGACAGGTCTGGGACATCGGAGGTGTCCGCATCTCGATCGTTCAGCTGATGATGCTCGTCGTCGCCGCGCTCGCATTCGCCCTGCTCCACTGGCTCATCCAGACAACGCGCTTCGGTCGACAGATTCAAGCCGTCGCGTATGACCGAGAGACGGCGCGCATGCTCGGCGTCAACGTACTCGGGGTGAACGCGCTCGTGTTCTTCCTCTCCGGCGCGCTCGCAGGCGTGTCCGCCGTGTTGGTCTCCGTGTCGTTCAACGTCGTCAGCGGATCACTTGGTGATTCGTATCTGGTGATCGTGATCGCGGTCATGGTGGTCGGAGGGTTCGGGCATGTCGCAGGCAACTTCGCGGGCGGGTTCATCGTCGGGCTGGTCTCGGTCTACACATCGGCGTACATCACCTCCGCCTACCGGGAGGTCGTGATCTATTCCCTCCTGCTCCTCTTCTTGGTCGTCCGGCCGACCGGGCTCTTCCGGACGTCCCCGCTACAGGTGAAGGCGTAAGCGCATGAACTTCCTCGACGCCTTCGGTGCGCACAACTTCTTGATCCGCGATGCCATCATCACCCTGCTCGTGGGGTTCAGCGTGTTCGCCGTGCTCAACGCCGGCATGTTCGCGATGCCCCAGATCGGCTTCATGGCGCTCGGTGCCTACACCGCGGCGATCCTGAACACCGATCACGGCATGCCGCTCACGGTGACGCTCGGCGCGGCGGCCCTCGCAGGTGGGATGAGTGGCCTTCTCCTCGGCGGACTGCTGCGTCGCCTCGACGGGATCTACCTGGCGATCGGAACGATCGGATTCGCCGAGATCGTCCGGCTCGTCGCCCGCAACCTCGACATCACGGGCGGTCCGAGCGGCGTGTTGGGCGTCGATCGGTCGCTCAACGACCTGCAGCTCTGCGTTCTCGCGGCGACGGCCCTCGCCGCGCTGGCGCGCATCTCGCGAACGCACATCGGTCGTGCCATTGCAACGATGCGCGAGGACCCGCTGATGGCGATGCACCAGGGGATCAACCTTCAGCGCTATCGAATCGCACTCTTCACGCTCTCGGGCACCTTGTCCGGCCTCGCAGGGGGCGTCTACGTGCACATCGCCGGTTACGCGCACCCGAACGACTACACGTTCGGCAAACTCGTCACCGTCGTTGCCGCAGTGATCCTCGGGGGGGCAACGAGCGTCATCGGACCGATCGTAGGAACTGTCATCACGGTCGGCGTGCCCGAGATGCTGCGTTCGCTCAATGAGTATCGAAGTCTCCTCAACGGGTCTCTCATTGTTCTCATCATCGCGTTTGCCCCGTCCGGCATCGCGCCCGTCGTGGGCACCGCGTGGCGGCGGGCCATCGTCGGCGTCCGCCGCTCGTCCCGGGGACACAGGAGCCCGACGCCCGATCAGCTCGACCAGCATCCAGCGCCAGTGACGATGTCCCAGCCGCGCGCCCCAGCCGCCGACGTCGTGCTCTCCGTCCAGGGGATCTCGAAGTCGTTCGGCGGTGTGCGCGCCCTCGCCGACGTGTCGCTCGTCGTCGAGAGCCACGACGTACTCGGTGTTATCGGCCCGAACGGTTCCGGCAAGACGACGCTCTTGAACGTGCTGTCGGGAATCTATTCGCCCGAGACCGGCGATCTCCGATTGGACGGGAAGTCGGTGGCGCCGATGCTCGGTCACCCGGAGCTGCTCGCACGAGCTGGCATCGCCAGGACATTCCAAACCATTCGTATCGTGGGTGCAGCGTCGGTGTACGACAACGTCGCGATCGGAGCGCATCTGCTTCACACTGCCTCGGTCGCCAGCGCGATCATCTCCTCTCCGTCGAGCAGGCGAGACAGGGCGGCCGTTCACTGTGCTGTCGAATCGGCGCTCGAGCGCGTCGGCCTCACCTCGCTGGCCACGACACCAGCCGGCTCGCTTGCCTATGGCCTGCAGAGGAAGGTGGAGATCGCGCGAGCAATGGTTCGACAGCCAAAGGTGCTGCTCCTCGACGAACCCACGGCCGGGATGGCGCCGAACGAGCGCGACGAGGTCTTCGCGCTGGTGAGCGAGCTCAGCAGGAACGACATCGCCGTGATCGTTGTCGAGCACGACGTCGAGTCGATCAGCGCGAACTGCAACCGAATCATGGTTCTGAACTTCGGACGAATCATCGCCTCGGGTGCCGCCGATGACGTACTCCGCGAGGAGGGGGTGATCGATGCCTATCTCGGCCGCTCTACTCGAGGTTGAGAACGTCTCGGTCCGGTACGGGAGTATCAGCGCACTGTCGAACGTGTCGCTGCAGCTCCCGAAGGGCCAGATCGTCGGGATCCTGGGCGCAAATGGCGCCGGAAAGTCGAGCTTGTTGCGAGCGATCAGTGGCCTCGTATCCCTCGACGGTGGTCACATCACGTTCAACGGTCGCCGAGTCGATGGTCTGACCGCCCAGCGAATCGCTCGGATCGGCATCGCACACGTTCCCGAGGGCCGAAAGGTCATCGCGCCGCTCACCGTTGAGGAGAACCTGAAGCTCGCGGCC
>JAODBQ010000508.1 GCA_025464045.1 Ilumatobacteraceae bacterium | reverse complement strand
CCAGTCCCGTGAAGATCGCCGCCGGGGAATTGGGGATCCCCGTGCCTCATCGCGTCGACGACCTCCTCGAGGTGTCGGCGGCGCCGATCGACCTCGGCGTGGTCGTCGCGTTCGGGCAGCTGATCCGCCCCCACGTGCTCGAGCGGATCCCGATGGTCAACCTGCACTTCTCGCTGCTCCCGCGGTGGCGCGGTGCTGCGCCCGTCGAGCGTGCCTTCCTTGCCGGCGACGAGATCACCGGGGTGTGCCTGATGCAGCTCGAACAGGGCCTCGATACCGGCCCGGTGTACGAACGCGGCGAGGTGACGATCGGCGCGCACGAGACGGCGGACGAGCTGCGCGCCCAGCTCGTCGACGTCGGCACCGAGGTGCTCGTGCGCCGGTTGACCGAGGGGCTCGGCGTGCCGCAGCCACAGGTCGGCGAGCCGACGTACGCGGAGAAGCTGCGCCCCGAGGAGCTGCACATCGACTGGAGCGCCGGGCCGACCGCCGTCGATCGACTGGTCCGCCTCGGCGGCGCCTGGACGCTGCTGCGCGGCAAGCGCCTGAAGGTGGTCGACGTCGAGGTCGTTCGTGGATCCGCCAGCGCCGTCGCCGCAGACGCCGCAGACGCCGCCGCAGGGCAGCCGACCGACCCGACCGACCCCACCGTGCTGCGCGGCGACGTCGTCGGTGGTGTGCGGCTCGTGCGCGTCCAGCCCGAGGGCAAGGGCCCGATGGCATTCGCGGACTTCGCCCGCGGTGCCCGGCTCGACCCGGGCGAGCGGCTCGGCTGATGAACCAACCCGACACACCCCCGCGCCGGCCCGCACCGCGTCGGCAGATGCCGCGCAAGCCTGCGCCGCGACCAGTCGACTCGGCCCGCCAGGTCGCCTACGACTGCCTGCGCCGCATCGATCATCACGGCGCCTACGCCAACCTGGTGCTCGGCCCCAGCTTGGAGCGCAGCGGCCTCGACGTGCGCGACCGACGGTTCGTCACCGAGCTGGTCTACGGCACGGTGCGGATGCGCCGGGCGTGCGATGCGCTGATCGACCGCTTCGTGTCCGCCGCCCCCGAGCCCGACATCCGCAGCCTGCTCCGGCTCGGGACGTACCAGCTCGCGTTCGCCGGTGTGGCCACGCACGCGGCCGTCGCCGAGACCGTGTCGATGGCGCCGAAGCGCCTCCGAGGGTTCGTCAACGCGGTGCTCCGTCGAGTCGCCACGACGCCGATCGAGTGGCCGAACGACGCGGTTCGGTTGAGCTACCCGGACTGGATGGTCGCTCGCCTCACCGCCGAGCTCGGCGCGCACGATGCCGTGGCGACGTTGACCGTGATGAACGAGGCACCCGACGTCACCGAGCGCGCCGATGGGTACGTCCAGGACCTCGCGTCGCAGTGGACCGCCGCCGCGGTGGGCGCAGGACCGGGCGAGGTCGTGCTCGACGTCTGCGCTGCCCCGGGTGGCAAGGCCACGGCGATGGCTGCGGACGGCGCGTTCGTGGTCGCAGCCGACAGTGCGGCCGCGCGGGTGGGTCTGATCACCGCCAACGTCGCCCGACTCGGATCGGCGGTCGCGTCACTTGTCGCCGACGGCACACGCCCACCGTTCGCTCCGGGTGCGTTCGATCGCGTGCTGCTCGACGCACCGTGCAGCGGGCTCGGCAGCCTGCGTCGTCGTGCCGACGCCCGCTGGCGGATCACCGAGCAGGACGTCGTCGAGCTGGCCGAGCTGCAGCGTCGCCTGTTGGTGGCCTCGGCCGAGCTCGTGCGGCCGGGCGGCACGCTCGTGTACAGCGTGTGCACGCTGCTCGCGGCGGAGTCGATCGACCATCCGGTGCCCGTCGGCTTCGAGGCGGTCACGACCGCGCCGGACGGCCCGTGGCAGCCGTGGGGGAGCGGGTTCCGGCTGCTCCCGCACCTCACCGGCACCGACGGGATGGTGCTCGTTCGATACCGTAGGACGCGATGACGGACGCACCGAGCCACGCCGCGGCGGAACTCGCGGCGAAGGTGCTGACGGTCAGCGACGGGGTCGTCGCCGGCACCCGCGACGACGCGAGTGGCCGCGCGCTGGTCGCGCTGCTCGCCGAGTCGGGCTTCACCGTCGTCGATGCCCGGGTGGTCGCCGACGGCACCGACTCGGTCGCCGCCGCGCTGATCGCGATGAGCGTCGGGTTCGCCGGGCTGATCGTGTCCACCGGTGGCACCGGGTTCGCCCCACGCGACCAGACGCCCGAGGGCACGCGCCAGGTGATCGAGCGCGAGGCGCCCGGTCTGGCAGAGGCGATGCGGCTGATCAGCCCGCTCGGGCGGCTGTCCCGAGGCGTGGTCGGGATCCGCGGGCAGGCCGTGATCTGCAACACGCCCGGTTCGCCGAACGGGTGTGTCGAGCAGCTCCGGGCGATCCTCGACGTCCTGCCGCACGCGCTGCGGCTGCTGTCGGAAGCGCCCACCGCGCATTGAACGGCGCCGATCCAGGTGGGTGGGAGCTGCCTCACCGCTAGGTTCGACGGACGTGCTGAGGCTGGTGTTGCCCAAGGGCTCGTTGGAGAAGGCGACGCTGGAGCTGTTCGAAGCGGCCGACCTGACCGTGCAGCGATCGTCGTCGGTGGAGTACAAGGCCACCATCGACGATCCACGGATCATCGACGTGCGCATCCTGCGCCCCCAGGAGATCCCGACCTATGTCGCCGAGGGCCTGTTCGACGTCGGCCTCACCGGTCGTGACTGGGTCGAGGAGACGGCGAGCGACGTGGTCAGCCTCGGCGAGCTGCGCTACAGCAAGGCGACCGGCCTGCCGATCCGGGTGGTGGTCGCGGTCGCCGGCGATTCGCCGTACCAGCGCGTCGAGGACCTCCCGTCAGGGGTGCGCGTCTCCAGCGAGTACCCGGGTCTCACGTCGAGGTACTTCGCCTCGAAGGGGATCGATGCGCAGGTGCGGCTCAGCCACGGCGCGAGCGAGGCGAAGATCCCCGACATCGCCGACTGCATCGTCGACATCACCGAGACGGGACGGGCGCTGCGCGCCGCCGGCCTGCGGATCATCGACACCGTGCTCGTCAGCTACACCGAGATGATCGCCAACCGGGCCGCCCACGAGGATCCGGCCAAGCGCCACGCGATGGGGCAGCTGATGACCCTGCTGACCGGCACGATGGAAGCTCGCGGCAAGGTGCTGGTGAAGCTGAACGTGCCGAAGGATCGCTTCGACGCCGTGCTGGCGGTGCTCCCGGCGGCGCAGTCGCCGACGGTCAGCGAGCTCGCCAACGGCGGGTACGCCGTGGAGTCGGTCGTCGAGAAGCGCTCGATCAACACCCTCATCCCAGCACTCAAGGACGCTGGGGCCAGCGACATCCTCGAGCTCCCGATCAGCAAGATCGTCACGTGATGGGTAGCGGTTGGGGCGGGCGCGTCGCCAGCGGCACGGTGACGGCGTTCGACGAGCAGGTCGGGCTCGGGGAGATCACCACCGCGGACGGGACGATCGTGCCGTTCCAGTGCACCGTCATCGCCGACGGCACGCGCCGCATCGCGCTCGGGACCGCAGTGACGTTCGAACCGTTGCCCAAGCTCGGTCGCTACGAGGCCGGCAACGTCACCTCGCGATGACCGAGCGCGAGCAGCGGATCATCGACGTGATCCGCGCCCTCGGCGACGGCGAGGTCACCACCTACGGCGACGTCGCCGAGGTGGCCGGCTATCCGCAGCAGTCGCGCCTCGTCGGGCGCATCCTCGCCACGACCGCCGACGACCTGCCGTGGTGGCGGGTCGTCAACAGCGTCGGGCGGCTCGTGCCCGGGAACGAGCGCACGCAGGCGGCGCTGCTGCGCGCCGAGAAGGTGAAGGTGGCCGAGGGCAGGGTCGTGGATGCACCGATCGGGCGCTTCCACCGGACGCCCAGGCCGGAGCGCAGGCGCTGAACGCCGGTGATGCGATCGGATGCTGACCCATCCTGTGGTGGGTTGGGGCTTCCGGTCGCGGCCAGGACCGTGCGTACGCTCCCGGCCGCGACCAGCACGCCTGTCGCATCGCGCGTACTAGCCGACGATCGTCAGCAGCCCGGCCGGTCCCTCGATCGCGGCGGCGAGCCCGGGCTCGGGCCCGTCCTCCACGGCGAGGTCGAGGTCGAGCGCGGCGAACACGGCGCGGATCCGGTCCGGATCGGGGTGGGTGATCCGCAGCGAGCGCAGCGTCGCGCCCTGCGCCGACGTGCTCGACGGATGGCGCGTGGCTCCCCAGTCGATGAGGAACGGCACGACCCCTCCGGCCCAGGTCGGCGGCCCCGTGAGCGACCACGAGAGCACCTCGCCGTCGGCAGTGGCGCGTTGCATCGTCTGCGCCTCGCCCGGGTCGTAGCCGGCGAGGCGCGCCGCGGCGATGGCGGCGGTCATCGAGCCGACGCGGGCCGCGAAGGTGACGAGTCGCGCATCCGCCTCGTGGTCGATGCCGAACGGCCGCGGCTGCGCCGGTTCCGGTTGATCGGGGTCACGGCCGATGATCTCCAGGTAGGCGCCGCCGCCGAGTGCGAGCAGCCGGTTGGCCGTCCCCCGCCCGACGTGGCTGCCGCCGACGGACGGCGACACGCCGATGGTGGTGGCGATGGAGGCCGAGGTCGACGCCAGGTCAGGGGTGACCAGCACCAGGTGATCGAGCGCGGCCGACAACGGCTCAGCTGCTGGCGGTGACGGTGTTCTTGATCTGCACGAACGCGAGGCGGATGTTGGCGAGCGCGTCCTGGAGCGTGGCCGCGTCCGGGCCGAGCCGCGTGCCGAGACCGTCGACGAGGCACCCGACCGCGTCGATCGCGAGTGCCGCCTCCGGCAACCGCGGTGGGATCGCCCCGAGGTGGATCGCCGCGAGCTCGTAGAGGCCCATCGCGTGGTTGACGATCACGACCTCCGCCGGCACCTCGCCGAGCCGCTGCTTGATGTCCGCCAAGGCGCCCAACGCGTCGTCGACCTGCGTCTCGGCATCGACCTCGGGCGCCCCGCCCGGCGCCGAACCCACGGCCTCGTTCAGGTCCGTTTTGGATGCGTCGCTGCGCTCCGTTTTGGATGCGTCGCTGCGCTCCGTTTTGGATGCGTCGCTGCGCTCC
>JAODBQ010000089.1 GCA_025464045.1 Ilumatobacteraceae bacterium | reverse complement strand
GGCGTCGGTGCCGTGCCGCGACGACAGCACGAGGTGCCCGGTCAGGGCCGACGGCACGGCGATGCGCGCCGTGTCCGCGTCGCGGATCTCGCCGACGAGGATCACGTCAGGGTCCTGGCGCAGGATCGCCTTCAACCCGGTGGCGAACGTCATTCCTGCCTGGTCGTTCGTCTGGATCTGGTTGATTCCCGGGAACACGTACTCCACCGGATCCTCGACCGTGGTGATGTTCTTCTCCACCGAGTCGATCTCCAGCAAGGAGGCGTACAGCGTCGTCGTCTTGCCGGCACCGGTGGGACCGGCGCAGATCACCATCCCGAACGGCGAGTGGATCATCTTCGAGTACTGCTGATACGTCTCGCGGGGAAAGCCCAGCTCGGCGAGCCCGATCATCGACCGACCCTTGTCGAGGATCCGCATCACCAGCTTCTCGCCGAACACCGTGGTCACCGACGCGACCCGTACGTCGACCTCCTTGCCGTCGATCACCGTCGAGAACTGCCCGTCCTGGGGTCGGCGCTTCTCGACGATGTTCATCCCGCTCATGATCTTCAGGCGGCTCGTCAGCGCAGGGTGGACGCCGAGGGGCAGGCTGAACGCCTCGACGAGATGGCCGTCGATGCGGAAGCGGATGCGCAACGTCTCGTCGAGCGGTTCGATGTGGATGTCGCTGGCGCGGTCTCGCATCGCCTGGCTGACGAGCCGGTTCACCAGTTGGATCACGGGTGCCTGGTCGTCCAGGCTGACCTCACCGACCTGCGCGGCGATCTTCGCCTGCTCGTCGGTGACCTCGAGCACGGCGACGAGTCGGCTGACGTCCGCGTCGGCACGATAGGTGCGGTCGATGAAGCTCCGCACCGTCGCCGGGTCGGCGGCGAGCCACGTGATCCGTCGACCGGCGGCCTGCTCCACGGCCTGCCGCCGCCCAGCCGTCGGATCCGCGCCGAGCACCGTGAGCGACGAGCCGTCGTCGCGAATCGCGATGACGCAGTGCTGACGGACGACGGCCTCGGGCAGGAGCGCCACGGTGTCGGCGGACAGGTCCAGCGCCGCGCGATCTGCGCATGGAACGCCCGTGGCCTCGGCCACCGCCGTGGCGACATCGATGCGGGGCACCCCGAACCTGCCGAGGACGATCTCCGCGAACAGCAGCAGATCTCCATTTGCCTGGCTCAACGAGGTGGCGAGCGACTCCGCGGTGAGGTGACCGCGCTCGACCAGCACCTGGCCGGCGCGCATGCACTCCGCGGCGCTCGGGCCCACTGCGGCGACGCCCAGTGCGCTGCCCAGTGCGTCCGTCGGACCCGCCGGTCTGCCTTTGTTGAAGAACGCCATGATCTGTCCTGAACCTCGATGTGCCGCGAACCTGGTCGAAGTCGCAGCTTGCTCAGCCGGCGGGGCCAGACGGCGTCGGCTGATCCGACCCGGCCCGCCCGTCGGCGGTCGTGCCCCGATGGCCGGCGCTCCGCCTGACGAACTGATCCGGGTCGAGCTCGGCGACCGCCCGTTCGAGCTCGTCGAGGCGGTCCAGCTGCACGGCGGTGCCGGTGTCCATGTGGTCCGAGATCAGCGCCTCGATCTCGCCCATGCGCAGGCCATGGCGGTCGAGCTGCTGCTCCATGCCCTGCGACATCCGATCCATCTCGATCCGCACCAGCATCGCCTCGCCGACGGCCCGCGACATCTGTTCGCGAAGCTCGCCGATTGCTGTGTCGTCGACATTCGCGACTCGACCGGCGAGCCCGGCGACCTCGGCATCTGTTCGCGCCCGCTGTTCCTCGGCGCCGTCGAGTCGCAGCGACAGGGCCGAGACGGCCTCGTCGAAGGCGTCACCGGCGCGCCCGAGGCTGGCCTCGAGCGCCGCCACCTGAACGCCCGATCGTTCGTCGATGCGCTGCTCGAGGGCGATCAGGGCGTCGGCGAGTTGCGCATCGACGCCGTCGATGCGCACGTCTAGCGCGACGAGTTGGTCCGCCACCTGGCGGCATAGCGCAGTGGCCGCCACTGCCGACTCCTCGCGCGCAGCGGCGAGTCGGGCGTCGAGCTCGGCCATGGTGTCGTCGATGCGCCGACCGAGCGAGGTGGTCAGCTCGGCCACCCGACGCGTTCGCTCGTCGGTCTGGGCTTCGATCTGCTGCGCTGAACGGCGCAGCTCGATGATGCTGGCCGCCGTGCTCGTCATGCGCGAGCGGACGTCCTCCTCCAGCACTGCCGCCGTCGCCGCCATCTGAACAGCGACCTCGGTCGGCAGCTGTTCGAGGTCGCCGAAGCGTTCGTCATGGATGTCGGCGAGCTGCCTCAACTGCCCCTCCAGCGCCGTCTGCACGGCGCGGGCAGTGACCTCGTCGACCTCACGTCGACTGTCGATCTCGTCGACGCGTCGAGTCAACACGTCGAGCCGCCCGACGATCTCGGCCTGCACGTGGGCGCGCATCTGCTCGCCGGCCTGTCGGACGAGAGCCGCCTGCTCATCGATCCGGCGCGACAGCGCGGCGAGCTGAGTGCCGACCTGGTGGCCAACCGCCGCGGCCACCGCCGCGGCCAACGACGCGGTTGGGGACGTCTCGTGGGCGTGGGAGACCGGGCGCGGCGCGCCAACCGCCCCAACGTGCACATCATCCCGCTCGGTCACACGCTTAGTATCGGAACGTCCGTGGCGACCCTTGAGGCCCTCCGACGAACGCCGAACGTGCCGCCGTGTGCGACGGCGCCACGGTCGGAACGGCCATGCGGGACAGGTGGACTCGTCACGTGTCGTCGTCAGCGCGCCGCACCCAGGCGTGATGTTGTGGGTGAGTTCGCCTGGCGGTCACCGGCACGTCACCCTCCGGTCAGGGCTCTCGTTGATGATGGCCGGCGCGTCGGAGGGGTCTCCGTCGTCAAGGACAAAAGGAGAACTGCATGCGTTCACTTCATCGTGCACTGCTGCTCGGCGCGCTCGCGTCGGTGCTGGTCGCGGGCGTTTCGTACGGCCAAGGCGATCATGGTTCCGCGGAGGAGAAGGATCGTTCGGATCATGCACAGGAGCTGTACGGCGTGCAGCGGCCGCTGCCGTCCTCGTCGACGGCCGACATGACCGGCGACGAGATCCTGGCCAATCCCCAGCAGGTGCTGACCGTGGCGAAGGGCCTGAAGGTGCGGGTCGTCACGGCCGGCAACGCCGGTCCGAACATCGACCAGATGGTGCTGTGGCCCGCTGATCACCCGACGCACCTGATCGGCTGCAACGAGGAGGGCACGGCTGCGCCCGGCGTCCAGAAGATCGACCTCACGACCGGCGTGGCGACCACGATCGTGACCGGGACGACCTCGTGTGATCCGGTGCGGGTCACGCCATGGGGCACCGTGCTGTTCGGCGAGGAGGCCGGGAGCAGCGGCGCGATGTACGAGATGATCGACCCGTTGACGATCGAAGGGGCCACGCTCGACCGGGTCGCGGGCACCAGCTCGACACCGAAGATCCGGCGACTCGACGCGATGGGCACGCTGTCGTTCGAGGGCCTCGGGATCCTCCCGAATGGTGTCTCGTACTACGGCGATGAGCTGTCCGCTTCGAACGGTGCACCTGGCGGTGCGTACTACAAGTTCGTGCCGTCGACGCCCTGGACCGGCGGTGCGCCGATCACGGAGCTGACCCAGTCACCACTCGCGTCGGGCACCGTGTACGGACTGCGCATCGGGCAGGGCAGCAACTTCGGCCAGGGGTTCTCGTACGGGACCGGTACCTGGCAATCGTTGACGAGCAGCGGCGGGAGCCTCCGAGCGCTGGCCGGTCCGGCACAGCTGACCGGCTACTACCGGCCAGAGGACATGGACCTCGATGCAGCCGCGCTCGCTGCCGGCAACTCGCGGATGTGCATGAACAACACCGGTCGCGACACCGCCCGCTACTGGGGCGAGACCATCTGCCTCACCGACGGACCGATTGCCGGCACGACCTCCGGGTCTTCGACCCCCGAACTGCAACTGCTGGTGCAAGGTTCGACCCAGTTCAACATGCCGGACAACATCGCCTACCAGCCCGGCCGCGGCAACTGGATCGTGCAGGAGGACGGCAGCACAGCGGATCATCCCGACGGTTCGCGCAACAACGACATCTGGAGCTGCCTCGATGACGGCGCCGATGCCGACACGATGTCGGACGGCTGTGTGCGGATCGCAACGATCAACGACCTCGACGCCGAAACCACCGGCGGGTTCTTCGACCCCAGCGGCCGCCACTACTACGTGAGCATCCAGCACAACTCGAGCGGTTTCGGCCTCGTCCTCGACATCACCGGCTGGCGGTGACCTCCAGGGCGTCACGACACTGAGCGCGTCCTCGATCCCGTCACACCGCGAACCAGGTGTGGCGGGATCGCTCGCGTCCACGGCCCCCACCCGAACCCCAATCGCTCCGTCGCGGGGCCCCGACTCGGGCTGATCGCGCCCTGCTCCTACGCTTCGTCGCCGTGCGCGGGCTCCAGGACTCGGCGCGCCAGGCTCTTGGCGTTTTGCATGTCGAAGTGCCGCATGGTGACGAGCCGTTGCGCGTGCTGGCCGCCGCCCGACAGCTGGCCAGTGGCGAACGACCAACCGCCATACGCGTCGGCCGTGGTGTCCCGGAGGTAGTGGAAGAGCCGCAGCCGCTGCTCGGCCGACAGGGTCGACGTCGCGAGCATGGCTTCGAGGCCGTTGTGGAGGTCGGGGTGCTCGAAGTCGGCGAAGGTCGGTGCGTTGACGGTGAGCGTCCCGGCGATGTCGTGCAGGATGTCGAGCAGCTTGGAGTGGAACTCGTTCTTGTAGTACTTGAGCGCGCTGATGTAGAGCGGTGACGGCGTGAGGATGCCGTCTTCGTTCTGCTGACCGTTCGCCATCGCCGCTTCACCGGCTGCCTTGCACATCGTGGAGTGGATGACGAGCGTGGCGAGGGCGTCCTTGACGTGCGGCTCGTTCTCCACGCCGTTCGCCTCTGCCAGCAACGCGGCCAGGCCCACCTCTCGTTCGAGCCCGGCGCCGCCGTGGGTGACGCCTGCCGCCCGCTCCCACAGTCCGAGGGAGTGGGCGAGGACCGCCGCCTGCTGCACCTCGCCGTCGAGGAAGATCCGCTCGTTGGGCACGAACACGTTGTCGAAGATCACGAACCCTTCGGGCGAGCTGCGATGCCCACTGACCGGGAAGTTCCGTGGATCCTGCTCGCCGTACGGCGCGTAGGTGGTGTCGATGACGCTGACGCCCGGCGCGTTGACCGGCACGGCACAGGCGATCGCGTACTCCTCCTCGCCCGGCCGCATCGCCTTGGTGGGGAGCACCACCTGCTCGTGGCCGACCGAGGAACCGCTGATGTGCATCTTGCAACCGTTGATGTACACCCCGTCGGAGGTCCGGTCGACGACGTGGACGTAGAAGTCCGGGTCCGATTGCTTGCTGGGACGGAGCTTACGGTGCCCCTTGGCGTCCGTGATGCTCTCCGCGCAGCGAAGGTCGTTCTTGCGCGCGTAGGCGATGTACTCGTAGATGGCCTCGCGGTAGACCGGCTTCAGCTTCGCCAGTTCCGGCGCCGCAGTGACGAGTGTGAGCAGGATGACACCCGTGGTCCCGAGCGTCATGTCACCTCTGCCCTTGGCGAGGAGTCGCTCGCGCTCGCGGAACTCCTCGATCGACTTCGGCATGATGTAGATCGGGTTGAACTCGTCCGGATCATCCGAATGGAAGCTGTCGTACACGTCCGCTGCGGCCTGAACTGCGGCCTTCAGCCTCGGCTCGTTGGCCGGATCGGTGACGCGCTTGCCATCGAGGTACGTGTACCGCCCATCCTTCAGGGACTCCTTGTACTGCTCGCCGGTCATCATGTCGCTTGCCTACCTTCCTGCGGGTCGTCACCCTCGCGTTGTCCAGAACAGAGATGGAGCGGTGGCCTACTGCTCCGGGATGCGCGCCACCCGGCGCGCTCTCGCCTTGGCCGCTTCCGACGGGAACGTTCGCAGCGTCGCCATCCGCTGCGCGTGGAGACCCCCGCCGACCATCTGGTTGGAGATCTTGGCCCAGCCGCCGTAGTGGTCCGCCGTGAGGTCGCGGATGACGTGGAAGATCTTCATCCGATCCTCGCCCGTGACCCCGTCCATCGTCCGGAGGTACTTCTCCATGTAGGCGTGCGTCTCCGGGTTCTCGTAGTCCGCAACCGTCGGGCAGGTCAACAGCAGTGCACCGGAGACGTCGTGCAGGTACGAAACCATCTCGTTGAAGAGACTTCGGCCGTAGGCCATCGTCGCGTACACGTGTGCGTCAGCGGGAACCACCATCCCCGACTCCGTCGTCTCGGCATAGGCGAGCGCCGCAGTCCAGCCGGCACGGCACATCGACGCCCACACCGCCATCTTGCTCAGCTTGTCGAGGATGTGGGCGGCGTCCGGTACGCCATTCATCTCGACGATCGTCTGGGCGAGTCCGAAGATCAGCTCTGCTTCGTCCGCAAGGGTCGCCGCGGCGCGGGCGCGCTCCCAGGTGCCCAGCGCGTCGGCGAGCGCTGCCGAGTACGCCACCTCGCCGTCGAGGAACACCCGATCCCAGGGCACGAACACCTCGTCGAAGAGCACGGTGCAGTCGGGGATGCTCTTCTCGCGGCTGATCGGGAAGTGCCGCGGGTCCTCGGCGCGTGGGGCGGTGGTGATGCTGATGATCTTGAGTCCCGGAGTGTCGACCGGCACCGCGCACGCGATCGCCCGGTCGGCGTCCGCCTCCGATACCGCGCCTGACGGCACGACGCACAGTTCGTGCACCACCGCCGCGCCGAGGACGTGCCGCTTCGCTCCCTGTAGGACGATGCCGTCCTTGGTGCGGCGCACGACGCGCAGTTCGCCACCGTCCTCGACGGCCGCGGCGACACGAAGGTCGTCCTCTCGGCACCGCCGGAGGAACCGCTCGAGCCGATCGCGGTAGGCGGGATCCGCCTCGGCCAAGCGCGGGGCGACGTTGATCAACGCCATGCAGCCTGCGGTGCTCGCTGCGGTGACATCCGCCTCGATGAGGAAGTTCATCTGCTCGTCGAGCTCAGCCGGAGTCGCCGGCTGATCGAAGATCGGGTTGCGGGCCCCCGGGCCGGCCGAACACGTCTGCTCGTAGGTGCTCGCTACCCAGTCGACGGACACGCGCAGGAGCGGGTGTGTGACCGGGTCCTGGATGCGCCGCCCCTCGAGGTACGAGGCCCGCCCGTCGCGGATCGATTGCCGGTAGTCCTCTGCGGTCAGCATTCTCCCCAGGCTCCTCTGCTCGACGTCGTCCGCGCGCCGCTCAGCCCGCGACCGGGAGTGCTCGAGACGCGCCAGGACTCGATCTCATCGCACCCTGCCCCCTCACACCCGTGCTTCATCACTTCGCATGACTCCCGCACCCTACCCGACCCTCCAGCCAGCGCATCGAGTGGACGGACCGACGGCGATGGCCGCGGTAGAGGCTCCTTGCCGCCTCCGCGAGGCAGCGCCGCGCCGCCATGTTCGGGCTGTTGTTCGCACAGCGGTTCGACACCTATCTCGGTCAAGCGCGCACCCAACTCGCACGTGCTGTCCCACGCGACCGCCAACGCCAGACCGCGGCCGAACTCGGCACGCGCTACCGTGCTTCGACCTTCCGATCGACAGAACGCGAGACCGTGAACGCGGCCTTCCACGCCGGCATGCCTCAGTCAGCGCAATGATTGGTGCTGCGCGTGAGAGTTAGATGTGCAACTGGCGGCCTACTAGTCCTCGTCAGCTGGGACGAGCAACAGCAGGACCTGCAACACGAGCGGCTCGAGGGTGTCAGCGCGAACGAAGAGATCTCGACGCCCAACCCCGAACAACCAGCCGACGGTCACCTTGCGAGCCACTAGGCATTTGGCTCACCAGGTCGAACGCTGATTCGTTCGGCCCATTTGAACCGTCACCAAGCCGCCTTAACGTGTCGCGCGCCATCAGGCAGTGCGGACTGCACCACCCGATCAAACAGCCGGCGGAGGCACTGATCCACATGACACACTTGGCCAAGCGCTCCCTGGTCCTGACCTCACTGCTCACCCTGATGCTCGCCGCCTGTGGCAGCGACACCGCGGCCACTACAGCAATCAACGCGCACCGCACGGTGGCATCGACGGTGTCCGCCGCAACATCGAGCACACCAACCATCGCGACCCCCACTACACCCACCACGAGCGAGCAACCGACCACGGCCCCAACGACTGACGGACCTGCGACCACCGAGCCTGCGACCACCGAACCGTCGCTGGCCGGGGCTCCAACCACTCCGGCTTCGACCACCACGGCTCTCACGCTGCCTTCCGTGACCTACACCGTGTCGGGCGTGGTCGACGGCGACACCGTCAACATCGCCGCAAGCGATGGCAACTCGCTCCGTGTCCGAGTCATCGGCATCGACGCTCCCGAGTCAGGCGCATGCGAGGCAACACTGGCTACCGAGACGATGACCAAGTTGGCCGATGGCAAGGCCGTCACGCTGTTGACCGGCGGCGACGGCGAGGATGCCGACAAGTACGGTCGGCTCCTCCGCTACATCGACATCGACGGCAACGACGCTGGGCTGACAATGATCAACATGGGCCTCGCCAAGGCCCGCTACGACAGCCGCGACGGCTACGGCCGCCACGCTCGCGAGGACAGCT
>JAODBQ010000078.1 GCA_025464045.1 Ilumatobacteraceae bacterium | reverse complement strand
GGCGTCGTACGGCGCCGGCAACTACGGCATGTGCGGGCGGGCGTTCGGCCCGCGCATCGTGTTAGCCTGGCCGAACCCGACGACCGCGGTGATGGGGCCGCAGCAGCTCGCCGGGGTGCTGAGCATCGTCGCCCGCCAGTCCGCGGAGTCGATGGGCCGGCCGTTCGACGACGAGGCCGACGAGGTGATGCGCCGAACCGTGGAGGAGCAGATCGAGCGGGAGTCGTTGGCATTGTTCATGACGGGCCGGGTGTACGACGACGGGATCATCGATCCGCGCGACACCCGCACGGTGCTCGGGATGTGCCTGTCGGTGATCGACAACGACCCGGTCCAGGGCACCCGCGGCTACGGCGTGTTCAGGATGTGATCGCGATGGACGACCTGAACGACGCCCCCTCGCCCATCAACCGCGTGCTGATCGCCAACCGTGGCGAGATCGCCCGGCGGATCATCCGCACCTGCCGACGCCTCGGCATCGCGTCGGTGGCCGTGCACAGCGACGCCGATCGCGACGCGCCGTACGTGAGCGAGGCAGATCGCGCCGTCGCGCTTCCCGGCAACACACCCGCGGAGACGTACCTCGACGTCGCCGCGCTGCTCGCGGCCGCGACGTCGACCGGTTGCGACGCGGTGCACCCCGGTTACGGGTTCCTCGCCGAGAACGCTGCCTTCGCCGAGGCGGTGCTGGCCACCGGGTTGCGCTGGATCGGCCCGCCGCAGAGCGCCATCCTGGCGATGGGCTCCAAGATCGGGGCCAAGGCGCTGATGCGCGCCGCGGGCGTGCCGGTGCTGCCCGACAACAGCGTCGAGCCGCTGGCGTCCGTCGGGCTGCCCGCGCTGGTCAAGGCGTCTGCGGGGGGCGGCGGGCGGGGCATGCGCCTCGTGTCGTCGGCCACCGAGCTCGAGGACGCGATCATCGCCGCCGGCCGTGAGGCGCAGGCCGCGTTCGGCGACGGCACGGTCTTCGTCGAGCGCTACGTCGACGGTGGCCGGCACGTCGAGATCCAGGTCTTCGCCGACGACCACGGCAACGTGGTGTCCCTGTTCGAGCGCGACTGCACGCTGCAGCGCCGGCACCAGAAGATCCTCGAGGAGTCCCCCTCCCCCGCCGTCGACGATGCGCTGCGCACTCGGATGAGCTCGGCCGCCGTCGAGGCGGCGCGCGCCGTCGACTACCGCGGCGCAGGCACCGTCGAGTTCCTGCTCGACCGGAACGGGGAGTTCTGGTTCCTGGAGATGAACACCCGGCTCCAGGTCGAGCACCCTGTGACCGAGCTGCTCACGGGCCTCGATCTGGTCGAGCTGCAGCTCCTCGTCGCCGCGGGAGGCACGCTGCCGGAGGCGGCGTTGCACCCCGTTGCCCGCGGCCACGCGATCGAGGTCCGGCTGTGCGCGGAGGACCCGACCCACGGCTACCTGCCGACGATGGGCCGCTTCCACGAGGTGCGCTGGCCGCGCGCCACGGGCGTGCGGGTGGACAGTGGGATCGAGACCGGCTCGGTGGTGAGCCCGTACTACGACTCGATGCTCGCCAAGCTCATCGCGCATGCCCCGACGCGGGTCGAGTGTGCGCGCCGGCTGCGCGAGGCGCTGGAAGCGACTGTGCTGATCGGCCCGACGACGAACCGGGATCAGCTCGTCGACCTGCTGCGCGGGCTGATCGAGCTGGACGACACCGTCGACACCGCGTACCTCGACCGCAACCCCCCGCGGCCCGTGGTCGCGGATCCGGGGCTCGTGGCGGCGGCCGCCGTGGCCGTCGCCGACCGGCGCGCCGCAGCGCGCACCGTCCTGGCGCTCGTCCCCGCCGGCTGGCGGAACAATCGCTCGGTGCCGCAGGAGCAACGACTCGGCCAGGACGGCGAGCACGTCGTCCACTTCGGGCGCGACCGCTCCGGCAACGCGGTCGACGTCCACGTCGACGGGGTCGCCGTCGCACCGCAACGGACCGACGTCGTGGTGATCGACGAACACGTCCACGTCGCCTGTGGAGCCCGTCGGTTTGCGATCCCCCCGCGGTACGAACCCCCGGACGAGGCTGGCCGCGCCGGGTCGCTCGTCGCGCCGATGCCGGGCTCGGTGCTGCGCGTCTTCGTCGCCGCGGGCGACCCGGTCACCGCCGGTCAGGCGCTCGTCACGCTGGAGGCGATGAAGATGGAGCACACCGTGGTGGCCCCCGCCTCCGGCGTCGTGGCCGAGGTGCTGGTCCAACCCGGTCAGCAGCTCGACTCGGGGCAACCACTCGTCCGCATCGAGCAGGAGGCGACATGAGACCACCGACGGATCGCGGCACCCGCCCGGTGCGCATCGCGAACTGCTCCGGCTTCTTCGGCGACCGGATCTCGGCCGCGCAGGAGATGGTCGATCCCGCGGTGCTCGACCGCAGCCCGGTGGACGTCCTCACCGGCGACTGGCTGGCGGAGCTGACGATGCTCATCCTGCAGAAGCAGCGCGCCCGCGACGCTGACGCCGGGTACGCGCGCACGTTCCTGACCCAGATGGAGCAGGTGCTCGGGACGTGCGCCGACCGCGGCATCAAGGTCGTCACCAACGCCGGCGGGCTCAACCCCGCAGGCTGCGCGCAGCGCGTGCGCGACATCGCCACTCGCCTCGGCCTCGACGTCGACGTCGCCCACATCGAGGGTGACGACCTGCTCCCCCGCCTGGACGGCCTGCGCCCGCAGCTCGCCAACCTCGACACCGGCGCGCCGTTCACGGGCGAGGCCGTCAGCGCCAACGCGTACCTCGGCGGCTGGGGCATCGCCAAGGCGCTCGCGGCCGGCGCGGACGTGGTCGTCTGCCCCCGGGTCACCGACGCGGCAGTCGTCGTCGGTCCGGCCGCGTGGTGGTGGGACTGGGACGTGGACGACTGGGACCGGCTGGCCGGCGCGGTCGTCGCGGGGCACGTGATCGAGTGCGGGGCGCAGACCACGGGCGGCAACTACAGCTTCTTCCCGACGATCCCGGACCTCGCCGAGCCGCTCGCCTTCCCGATCGCGGAGATCGACCGCGACGGTTCGAGCGTGATCACCAAGCACCCCGGCACGGGTGGCCTGATCGACGTCGGCACCGTGACCGCCCAGCTGCTCTACGAGATCGGGCCGCCCGCGTACCTCAACCCGGACGTCGTCAGCCACTTCGACGCGCTGTCGGTCGCCTCCGACGGCACGGATCGCGTGCGGATCAGCGGCGTGCAGGGCTCACCGGCGCCCCCGACCACGAAGGTCTGCATCAACGCCGAGGGCGGGTTCCGCAACCGGATGACGTTCGTGCTCACCGGCCTCGACCAACGTGCCAAGGCGGACTGGACCCGCAACGCGCTGTTCACCAGGCTCGGTGGCGAGGACCGCTTCGACGAGGTCGACGTCCAGCTCGTGGAAGCGCCGCCGGATGCCGTCGGCCAGGAGGCCGCGTCGGGCAAGCTGCACGTCAACGTCAAGAGCCGCGACGAGCGAATCGTCGGTCGCGCGTTCTCGTCGGCGGCGACGGAGCTCGCACTCGCCAGCTACCCGGGGTTCTTCACCACGTCGCCACCCGGGCCGGCCCAGGCGTACGGCGTCTACTGGCCCGCGCTCGTGTCCAACGACGAGGTGCAGCAGGTGGTGGTGCAGGCGGACGGCACGCGCCTCCCGATCGCCCATCCGCCGACCGGGCCGCAACGAACCGTCGTCCCGGCCACCGTCGACGCCGAACCGGTCGGGCCCTCGCCCGGCGCTCCGCTCGGCACGATCTTCGGTGCGCGATCCGGCGACAAGGGCGGCAACGCCAACGTCGGGGTCTTCGCGCGCGACGACGCGGGCTACGCCTGGCTTGCGGCCAACCTGACGTCCGTGGCGCTGCGGCACCTGATCCCCGAAGCGGCCGGCCTCGAGATCCGCAGGTTCGAGCTCCCCAACCTGCGCGCCCTCAACTTCGTGATCGTCGGCTACCTCGGCGACGGCGTTGCATCGAGCACCGCCTTCGATCCGCAGGCCAAAGGCCTCGGCGAGTACCTGCGCAGCCGAGTCCTCACCCCCTGAGATCCACGACGGGACGGCCGACTACGGCTGACTACGGGAGGAGGCGGTAGCCGATGCCGCGAGCGGTGACGATCAGCTTCGGATCGTCGGGGTGGTCCTCGATCTTGACCCGCAGGCGGCGGACGTGGGCATCGACGAGGCGGCTGTCGCCGAGGTACTCGTAGCCCCACACCCGCTCCAGCAGCTGATCGCGCGAGAGCACCATCCCGACGTGGTCGGCGAACTCGCACAGCAGCCGGAACTCGGTCTTCGTCAGGTTCAGCTCCAGGTCTCCTTTGAGCGCGATCCCCTGCTCGCGTCGCAGCTCGACGTCGCCGAAGCGGCTCGACCGCGCCGTGGCCGGGGTGTCGTGGAGGTGCACGCGGCGCAGCGCGGCCCGGATGCGCGCGGCGAGCTCCTTGGGCACCACCGGCTTGGTCACGTAGTCGTCCGCGCCCGCCTCGAGACCGGCCACCAGGTCGTACGTGTCGGTCTGGGCGGTGACGATGATGATCGGCACGATGCTGGTCGAGCGCAGCGTGCGGCACACCTCGAACCCGGAGATGTCGGGCAGGCGCAGATCGAGCAGCACCAGGTCCGGCTCCTTGTCCGTGAACGCGCGCAACCCGCCGCGCCCGTCCTCTGCCTGGCGCACCTCGTAGCCCTCGTCCTCGAGCGCGAGCGACAGCGCCACCCTGATGGCATCGTCGTCCTCGATGAACAACAGGCTGTCCACGCTGGGCAACTCCCTTCGATCTGTTACAAAAAACGCACACGGACAGCGTCGTCCCGTCACATTCGCGGCACAACATACAAGCGTTCACGCTGCCTCGGTGGGGTGCCTTCCTCCCCCTGGTGCCTCACCGGCAGCGGCGTTCTTGGCATGTTCGCGGGCCACACCTGTTCCTCCTCGTCATCGGGGATCTCGAGCCGCAGGAGACACAGATGTCGAACCCGAACGTCGCGCTGAACACCGACACGGACCGTCACGTCCTCATCGCCCACGTCGACGGGTCGCTGGTCGAGGCGCAGCACACGGTGCTCCTGCGCGACGTCTGCAGCGCCGCTCCGAGCGGCTACGGCCTGCTCGTGAACCTCTCGGCGGTGTCGCACATCTCCGAGATCGGGCTCGACGCGCTGCGCGACATCGCGCGCGCCGCAACAGCACAGGGACGTCGGCTGGCGTTCGTCTGCACCGAGCTGATCATGCGCACGGAACTGGTCCTGGCCGACCTCGACACGCTCGCGCCGGTGGTCGGCGCCGACGAGCAGGCCGTGCCGCTCGTCTCGTTCGCCGCCTGAGCAGCACGCCCGTCGTCGCGGCCGACGCACCTGTCGCGCCAGGCGCGATGCGCCACACTGTGGCGATGTCCCGTCCCGTCCGCCGTCGCAAGATGCGGCTGCGCACCCGGGTCACCCTGTTCTTCAGCCTCACCGCGCTCGTCGCCAGCCTCGCCCTCGCCGTCGTCACGTACGCGCTGGCTCGCTCGTTCCTCACCTCGCAGCGCAACTCGGTGGCGCGCACGCAGGCGTTCAACAACGCGAACGCGCTGAAGACGTCGCTGCTCCTCAACCCCACCGACATCGGCACGCAGGTGCGCGACCTGCGCACCGAGGGTGCGGCCTTCCTCCTCGTCGAGACGGACGCGAGCCCGCGGGAGTACTTCACCGATCAGGGCTTCCTGGAGACCGCGTTCCCGGTCGACCTGCGCACGATGGTCGCCGAGCGACAGAGCGGGCTGCAGCACTTCAGCCGCGACGGCGAGCCGTACGTGGCCGTCGGCGTCTACATCCGGGCGGCCGATGCCCAGTACTTCGAGGCGTTCTCCCTCGCCGACACGAACCGCACGCTGCGCTACCTGGCCACAGCCCTCGCCATCGGTGCCGGGGTGACCACGTTGTTCGCCGCCGGCCTGGGCTGGTCGACGAGCCGGCGGCTGCTGCGGCCGCTGTCGCGCGTCTCCGAGGCTGCCGGTGAGATCGCCTCGGGCGGTCTGGACACGCGGATGGCGCCCGAGAGCGATCCCGACCTGGCGCTCCTCGCCAGCTCGTTCAACGAGATGGCCGACGCGGTGCAGACCAGGATCGAGCGCGAGGTGCGCTTCGCCTCCGACGTCAGCCACGAGCTGCGCTCGCCGATCACCGCGCTGGCTGCGGCCGTCGAGGTCCTCGACGCGCGTCGCGCCGACCTGCCCGACCGCAGCCAGCAGGCGCTCGACGTCGTCGTCGGCCAGGTCCGGCGCTTCGACCAGATGGTGATGGACCTGCTCGAGCTGTCGCGGATCGACGCCGGCTCCACCGAGCTGCACCGTGAACCGGTCGACCTCACCGAGCTGATCTCGCGGATCACCCATCGCTACGGGTTCGGCGACACCCCGATCGACGTCGACACACGGCTCCCGTCGACGGCGCGCGTCGACAAGCTGCGCTTCGAGCGGATCCTCGCCAACCTGCTCGAGAACGCCCAGGAGCACGGCGGTGGCCCGACGCGCATCAGTGCTGCGCCCTACGGCCGACACGGCATGGTGCTCGCCGTCAGCGACACGGGGCCCGGCGTGGCGCGCAGCGAGCGGGTCAGGATCTTCGAGCGGTTCGCACGTGGTTCGGCAGCGCGCCACCGCATCGGCACCGGTCTCGGCCTGGCCCTCGTCGCCGAACACGCCCAGGCTCACGGCGGTGAGGCCTGGGTGGAGGACCGTGCCGGCGGCGGCGCACAGTTCAAGGTCACGTTCGGGGACATCAGCGAATGAGCGCCAGCGGCGGGCTCGGACGGCGCACGCTGTGGATCGGGGTCGCCCTCGGGATCGGGCTCGCACTCGTCGCCGGCTGCGGGGTGCGCGACAGCGGTGGCCCCGAGCGCATCGCCGTCGGCCTCGGCCTCGACGACACCCGGCCGAGCACCTCGACGTCGACGTCCACGACGACGAGCACGATCGTCGCCCAGAGCAGCACCAGCAGCGTCGAGCAGGCGACCACGACGATCGTGCAGACCGAGAACGTCTACCTGTACTTCGTCTCCGGCAGTCAGCTGAACAGCACGTCCGTGCCGCTGACCAGTCCCGCCTCGCTGGGTCAGGTGATGGCGGCGCTGCAGGCCGGCCCGGCGAACCTCGGCGCGCCCGGTGCCGGCCTGCGCAGCGCCCTGCCGGCGACACCCGCGATCGGCGTCGTCGACCGCGGCGACGGCTCGGCATGGGTCGATCTGCCCGTGACCTTCTTCGACAACATCCCCCAGGCGGACCAGGTCCGCGCGATCGGCCAGATCGTGCTGACGCTCACCAGCCAGCGCGGCATCGGCGGTGTGCGCTTCTTCCGCGGTGGCGAGCCGACGGGGGTGATCCTCGGCAGCGGCGAGCAGAGCGAGCCCGACCGCGCCGTCAGCCGTGCCGACTACCGTTCGCTGGTCGTCGGCCAGTCCGAGAGCACCGCCCCTACGGTCACGACGGGGCCGGTCACGACGGCCCCGGCCACGACGGCGGCGGCGGTCACGACGACCGTCATCGGTCAGCCGACCGCCGGGCCCGGACCGCCGACGTCGACAGCGAACGGCTGACGTCGCGGGCAGGCAGCTCGCCCGCTGCACGAGGTGCCGAGCCGGCGCACGGCCGCCGCGCCGGTAGCGTCAGCACGATGCGCAGCGGGTTCGTCAGCCTGGTCGGACGACCCAACGTCGGCAAGTCCACCCTGGTCAACGCGATGTGCGGCGAGAAGGTGTCGATCGTCAGCGACAAGCCGCAGACGACGCGCACCCGCGTCCGCGGGGTGCTCACCCGTCCTGATTCGCAGATCGTCTTCGTCGACACGCCGGGCCTGCACAAGCCGGTCACCGCGCTCGGCGAGCGGGTGAACGCGACCGCGCTGGACAGCGTCGCCGATGTCGACGTCGTCTGCCTCGTGATCGATGCCACGAAGCCGTACGGCGGCGGCGACCGGTGGGTCGCCTCGCACCTCGACTTCTCGACGGCGATCGTCATCGTCAACAAGATCGACCGCGTCGCCCCGAAGACCGTGCTGTCGCAGCTCACGTCGACGGCGTCGCTCGGCGCCGCGGCGTACTACCCCGTGTCGGCACGTACCGGCGACGGCGTGCCAGAGCTCCTCGAGTACTTCGTCGCGGCGATGCCCGAGGGGCCGCTGTACTTCCCGGGCGACACCGTGCGCGACGTGCCGGAGGAGACCTGGGTGGCCGAGCTCGTGCGCGAGCAGCTCCTGGCGGTGACCCACGACGAGCTGCCGTACAGCATCGCCACCCGCGTCACCGAGTGGGAGTGGCCACGCGTGCGCTGCGAGATCATCGTCGAGCGCGACAGCCAGAAGGGCATGGTGATCGGCAAGCACGGTGCCGTGCTGAAGGAGGTCGGACAGCGCGTCCGGGCTCAGCTGCCGCCCGGCGCCTTCATCGAGCTGTTCGTCAAGGTGGACAAGGATTGGCAGCACCGCGCCGACAGGGTGCAGCGGCTCGGCTACTGACAGCGGGCGAGATCGACGTCATCGGAGGTTCTGAGGACGCATCATCCGCAAAGCGTTGATTTCGCCCCGTCACTTCGTTTATGGTCCCCAACCGCCGGGGGTGTGTCCGGTGTCACCATCCTGAGGGGGCTTGGTTTGGGTGTTCTCGACGTCGATGAGGTCACGGTCCGTTTCGGTGGCGTCACCGCCCTCGATTCCCTCTCGTTCAGTGTGGAGGCCGGTCAGATCTGTGGGTTGATCGGCCCCAACGGCGCCGGCAAGACGACGATGTTCAACGTCATCAGCCGGATCTACAACCCGACGGCCGGACGGATCACGTTCGACGGTCAGGACGTGCTGACCACACGTGCCTCGACCATCTCGCGGATCGGGATCTTCCGCACGTTCCAGAACCTCGCCCTCTGGCCGGGGCTGACCGTGCTGGAGAACGTCATGGTCGGCGCCCACACCAAGTCCAAGGCGGGCCTGCTCACGTCCGCGCTGCGCGTCGGTTCGCGTCGCGAGGAGAAGCAGCTGGCGATCAAGGCCTTCGACCTGCTCGATGACCTCGGCCTCGCGGACGTCGCGTTCAACAAGGCGACCGGCCTGCCGTTCGGCACGCTCAAGCGCATCGAGCTGGCCCGCGCGCTCGCCGGCGATCCGAAGCTGCTGATGCTCGACGAGCCCGCGAGTGGTCTGACCCACAGCGAGGTCGAAGCACTCGGTGATCTCGTGCGCACCATCCGCGACAAGTACAACCTCACCGTGCTCCTGGTCGAGCACCACATGGCGATGGTCATGGGGATCTCCGACCACGTCGTCGTCCTCGACTTCGGTCGGCGGATCGCCGACGGCCTGCCCGCCGATGTCGCGCGGAACCCGAAGGTGATCGAGGCCTACCTGGGAGAGACCAAATGACCGTGGACGAGACCAGCCTGACCTCCGGTACGACCTCGGGGCCGAGCGACAGCATGCTCAGCGTCTCGGGGCTGCGCGCCTCCTACGGGCAGATCGAGGCGCTGCACGGCGTCGACTTCTACGTCGGTCGCGGCGAGGTGGTGGTGGTGCTCGGGGCGAACGGCGCCGGCAAGACGACGACGCTACGGGCCCTCTGCCAGATGGTCTCCACCAAGGGCTCGATCGTGCTCGACGGTGTCAACATCTCCAACAAGTCGACCACCGAGATCGCCCGTCGTGGCGTCGCCCACGTGCCCCAGGGCCGCGGCACGCTCTCCGACCTGTCGGTGGACGACAACCTGCTCGCCGGTGCGTACATCCGCAAGGACAAGGGGGTCGCCGCCGACATGGACAAGTGGTACGGCGTCTTCCCCCGCCTGCGCGAACGTCGCCACCAGCTGGCCGGCAGCCTCTCCGGCGGCGAGCAGCAGATGCTCGCCGTGGCGCGTGCGCTGATGTCGCGCCCGAAGCTGCTGCTGCTCGACGAGCCGTCGCTGGGCCTCGCGCCGATCATCGTGCAGGGGCTGTTCCAGCGATTCAGCGAGATGAACGCGACCGAAGGGATCACGATGTTGATCGTCGAGCAGAACGCCAACCTCGCGCTCGACATCGCCGATCGGGCGTACGTGCTCGAGGCCGGGGAGACCGTGTTGACCGGAACAGCCGACGACCTCCGTCACGACGACGGGGTCCGCAAGGCCTACCTGGGTTACTGAGGAGCGACCGTGACCATGACCAACACGGCAAACGAGGCGATCGAGAGCGGCTACGCGTTCCTCGAACGCATCGGCAAGAAGCGCGCC
>JAODBQ010000045.1 GCA_025464045.1 Ilumatobacteraceae bacterium | reverse complement strand
CGTCGCCGCGGTCAGCGGCGTGCAGCGGCCGACGTTCCCGAGTGGTCGCGCCGGTCCGTCGCGGAGCGGGTCGCGGCGCTCGAGTGGGCCGCGGTCGGCGACGGGCTCGACGACGCCGGGCTGGCCCCGGCCGGCCCGCTGCTGAGCCTCGCCGAGAGCCGGTCGGTCGCCGCGCTGTACGACGAGCCGGAGCGGTTCCGGTCGACGGTCGACATGGCCGCCCACCGCTTCGGCGAGGGCGAGTACCGGTACTTCGGCCACCCGCTGCCGGATCTCGTCGCCGAGCTCCGTGCCGCGTTCTGGCCGCACCTGCTGCCCATCGCCCGCGCGTGGGCGGAACGACGCAACCAGCCATCGCCGTGGCCCGACGACCTCGTCGAGTGGTTGGCGCGCTGCCACGCGATGGGCCAAACGCGGCCCACCCCGCTGATCCTGCGCTACGAGGCCGGCGGTTGGAACGCCTTGCACCGCGACCTGTACGGCGACCTCGTCTTCCCGCTGCAGGTCGTGATCGGCCTCGACCGACCGGACGAGGACTACACCGGTGGCGAGTTCGTCGTGGTCGAACAACGCCCGCGCGCCCAGTCCCGTGCGACCGCCTCGACGATCGCGCAGGGCCACGCCCTCGTGTTCACGACACGGGATCGGCCTGTCGCCGGCAGTCGCGGGTGGAGCAGCGCACCGATGCGACACGGCGTCAGCACCGTCCGCTCCGGCGTGCGCCGGACGCTCGGCCTGATCTTCCACGACGCACGCTGACCGGCGCGGCTCACAGGACGAGCTCGGGGGCCGTGGTGCCGAGCAGCGCACCGCCGACAGCCTTGGCGAGCGGGTCGGGCACGAGGAACGCGTGACCGAACGCGCCCTGGATGTCCTGGAAGCGACGCTGCAGTGGATGATCGAGGTAGATCGCACGACCCGATGCCGAGCGCATCAGCTCGACGACCGCCTCGCCGACCAGCTCGCAGCCGCGGTTGAGGTTCCAGCGGTAGTGACCGCGATCCGCCATCGTCGGCACGTCGCCGGCCTCGGCGCGCTCCCACAGCTCGACGGCATCCGCGCGCATCCGGGTGCGCGTGGCCTCCAGCACCCACGTCGCGTCGGCGAGCCGGCGTTGGGTGAGACCGTCGTCGGCGAGACGCCGCCCGCGGGTGATCACCCGGTCACGGGTCTCGACGATCCACGTGTCGACGAACCCCTGTGCCATACCGAGCACGGCGCAGGCGAGGGCCATGTTGAACACCACCGACCACGGCATCCGGTAGAGCGGGCCGTCGTTGAGCTCCTGTCCGGGCAGCGCGGCCCCGAGGGCGTAGTCGAGGTGCGACTGGGTGCGATGCTGCGGCACGAAGGCACCGTCGACGACGATGTCCTTGCTGCCCGTCCCCTTCAGGCCGGCGACGTGCCAGTTGTCGTCGATGCGGTACTCGCCGGGCAGCAGCAGGAACGAGCGGAAGTCGGGGATGCCCGGCTGCACGCCGCGCAGGACCGCGCCGAGGTTGGCCCCGCGACAGTGGTCGCAGCCCGAGGAGAACGACCAGCGACCGGACACCCGGTAGCCGCCGGCCACCTGCTCCGCGGTGCCGGTCGGGTTGTACGACGAGGAGTGCATCGTCGTCGGGTCCTCGCCCCACATCTCCTGCTGCGCGTCGTCGGCGAACAGCGCGAGCTGCCACGGGTGCACGCCGACGACACCGGCGACCCACCCGGCCGACGGGTTGACGCGGGCGATCTCGGCGACCGCGTCGACGAACTCGAGCAGCGTCACCTCCCCACCGCCCCACCGCGCTGGTTGCAGCGAGCGCAGGAAGCCTCCTTCGAGGAGCAGCTTCCACGCGGTGTCGGGCAACCGGCGTTGCGCGTCGCCCTCGACGACGAGGTCGGCGAGGTCGGGCGCGAGCCGGCGGGCGCGTTCGACGAGGCTCACCGCGACGGGCCTGCGGGCGCGGCGGCCGGTGCCGGATCCGGAGCCGGAGCCGGAGCCGGATCGAACGGGGCGAGGATCTGCGGGACCAGCCGACCGCTGGCGGGCTGCTTGTGGCCCCAGGTGCTCTGCGCGTCGTAGGCGGCGACCGTCCACGTCCTGTCGTCGATGCGCACCCCGCCCGTGCCGTACTCGATCTCGAACCCCGATGGCGTGCGCACGTAGAACGAGGTCATGTGGTCGTTCGTGTGGCGCCCGAGGCTCATCGCCAACGGGATGTGGCGTTCGTTGACGATGTCCAGCGCGGCGCCGACATCGTCGATCGAGCCGACCTCCAGCATCAGGTGGTGGACGCCGACCATGCCGCGCGCCGCGGCGATCGCGAGCGTGTGGTGGCGGGGGTTGCAGTGGAAGAAGCGGATGCTGGTCCCGTGGTCGATCGTGTCGGACAACTTGAACCCGAGCACGTCGCCGTAGAACTGCGCGGCTCCCGCGAGGTCCGGGACGAGGAGGACGACGTGGCCGAGGCCGCCGTCGCCGGTGACGAAGCCCGAGATCGGCCGGCCGGGCGCGAACGGTCCCCCGCTCGCCAACCCGTACGACAGCTCGTGGCGGAAGCCGAAGGGGTCGACGAACCACGCGACCTCCACCGTGCGGCGCACCGCGGCGAGATCGCTGTCGTGACGAACCGTGATGCCGACCTGACCGACGCGTTCGCCGGCGGCCGCGAGACCCGACGCGTCGCCGACGTCCCAACCGAAGTAGGCGAGCTGCTCGCGTTCGCCCGGGTGGATGACGATGCGCGCTTCGGCGTCGTCGACGCGGAGGCGGACGGCGCCGTCCGGGCCCGGTTCGGCGACCTGCACGCCGAGGACCTCGGGGCCGAACGTGCGCCACTGCGCCGAGTTCGGGGACGCGAAGCCGATGTAGCTGAGTGCGCTGATCACGGTGCCCTGCTTCCCTCGTACGTGCTGGGACGCTCGCCACAGTACGGCGCGCGACGCCTCGGCGACGTGCGCAAGCGACGCCCGTCACGAGCGACGTCGGCGAGCGTCAGAGGTCGCTGCGGTGGGTCGCCCGTCGCTCGGCCAGGCGCGCGGCGTACACCGCGGCTTGCGTGCGGTGGCTCATCCCGAGCTTGGTGAGGAGGTTGGAGACGTAGTTCTAGACGGTCTTGTCGGCGAGGAACATCAACTGGGCCATCTGGTGGTTGGTCAGCCCGTCGGCGAGGTGGTTGAGGATCACCGACTCCTGCGGCGTGAGCGAATCGGTGAGCGCGTCGCGCGGCGGGTTGCGGAGGCGTTCGAGGAACCGCGCGGTGATCACCGGGTCGAGCAGCGACTCGCCCGCGGCGACGCGCCGCACACCGTCGATGAGGTCGGCACCGCGCACCTCCTTGAGCACGTACCCCGACGCGCCGGCCATCGTCGCGTCGAACAACGCCTCGTCCTCGTTGTACGAGGTCAGCATCAAGCACTTCAGGTCCGGCAGCAGGGAACGAAGGTCGCGGCAGACCTCGATCCCGGAGCCGTCCGGGAGGCGCACGTCGAGCACGGCGACGTCCGCCGAGGTCGCCGCGACACGCCGCAGCGCTTCTGCCGCGGTGCCCGCCTCGCCGACGACCTCGATGTCGCCCGCGCTCTCCAGCAGCTCGCGCACACCACGGCGCACCACCTCGTGGTCGTCCACCAGGAAGACCCTGATCACGACCGAGCCCCGAACGCCGGGACGCCCGAGACGGTCACGCCCCCAAACCTATCCGTGCCGGGTCGTAGCCTCGGCCCGTGCCCAGTCGATTCGAGTTCTCCGGTGCCAAGCAGCTGCTGCGCCTCCTCGACGCGGTGATGTCGATCGGCTCCGAGCAGACCCTCGCCGACGCCTTGCGCCGGATCACCGAGACGGCGGCGGATCTCGTCGATGCGAAGTACGCGGCGCTCGGCGTGCTCGACGAATCCGGATCCAGGCTCGCCGAGTTCATCACGATCGGCCTGACAGACGAAGAGACGCTGCGCATCGGTGCTCGGCCCGAGGGGCACGGCATCCTCGGCCTGCTCATCCTCGATCCGCGCCCGCTGCGCCTCCCCGACCTGCACGCCCATCCGGACACGTTCGGGTTCCCCCCGGGCCACCCGCCGATGACGTCGTTCCTGGGCGTGCCGATCCGGTTGCGCGGCGTCGTCTACGGCAACCTGTACTTGACCGACAAGGCCGACGGTCAGGTGTTCACCGACGTCGACCAAGAGCTCGCCGTCGGGTTGGCGGCGGCGGCAGGCCTGGCGATCGAGAACGCCCGGCTGCACGAGCAGGCACGGATGGCCGGGTTGCTCGACGAACGCGAACGGATCGCACGCGATCTCCACGACGATGTGATCCAGCGGCTGTTCGCCACCGGGTTGTCGCTCCAAGCCGTGGCCCAGATGGTGAAGGACCCGGTTGCCGCGCAGCGGATCATCCGGTCGGTCGACGAGATCGACGTGTCGATCCGGCAGGTCCGCTCGACGATCTTCGAGCTCCACCAGCGCTGGAGCACGCAGCCGAGCCTGCGCGGCGAGATCGTCACGATCTGCGACGAATCCGCGACGGCGCTCGGGTTCCGGCCGACGTGCGACATCACGGGACCTGTCGACAACGCGGTCACACCGACGATCCGCACCAACCTGCTGCTGTGCCTGCGCGAGGCGCTGTCCAACGTGGCCCGCCACGCGAAGGCCTCGGCCGTCGACGTGGACATCGACGTCCACGACGGCCGGCTCAGGCTCGTCGTCGCCGACGACGGCGTCGGCCACCGCCCGACACCAGGAAGCCGCTCGAGCGGGCTCGACAACATGCTCGTCCGCGCCCAGGCCGGCGATGGCTCGTTCTCGATCGGCGACCGGACGGGCGGTGGGACCGTGATCACGTGGGAGGTCCCGATCGCGGGATCCGAGCCGGCAGGCGGTGAGATCGGGTCCCCAGCCCCTACCTGACGTCCGGGTCGACGGGCCACGGTGGGCTCCGTGACCCGACCGTCGACCGCGCAGGAGCTGACCAGAGGTGGGGCGCAGCCGGTCGTGGCCCTCCTCGATGGGTCGTCGTGCGCCGCGACGACGCGGGACTGGGCCGCGAGCGAGGCCGCCACCAGGGGATCGACGTTGCTCGCGGTGACATCCCTGACAGGACCCGGGTCGACCGCCGGTCTCACCGACGCGCAGGTGTTGATCCTCGGCGCGCCGGGCACCGGCAGCGTCACCCGCGCGCTCCTCGACACGTTGTCGCCGGCGGGCAGACGACGCCTCCCCTGCCCGGTGATCGTGCTGCGCGGCCGGCAACGCCAGCCACTGCGACGGGTCGTGGTCGGCCTCGGCGGGTCGCTCGCCGACGAGGCAGCACGGCAATGGGCGGTGGACGAGGCCGCGTTGCACGGTGCCGAACTGGTCGTCGTCCACGCGTGGCAGCCCTCCGTCGGGGCGCGTGCGACGACGTGGCAGGACACCCTGGATCGATCGAGTGCGCAACGCGTGGTGGACCGTGCCGTGCGCGCGTGCTCGGAGCAGTTCGACGGCGCCGCGCGCGGCACGCTGGTCGAGGGCGACGCGTGCGCGGCGCTGCGGTCGGCGAGCGAGGACGCCGACCTGCTGGTGATGGGGTCGCGAGGACGCGGCGGGTTCACGACGATGCTGTTCGGCGCGCTGACCCTGTGCGTCGTCGACGCGGCGTGCTGCCCGGTCGCGGTCATCAACCCGCAGCAGGTCCGCGCCGTCGCGCCGGCACCTGCGGCCGCGCCCGCAGCGAGGACTGCGGACCCTATGAAACCGGGGTGCACCGGGCCGATCATGACGGTATGAGCGCAGCGATCATCGTCGGGTACAACGGAACGGGTTCAGCGGGCGAGGCGGTCATGTGGGCGGCAGCCGAAGCGCACGTGCGGCGAGTCGCGCTGCGCATCGTGACCAGCTTCGAGCTCCCTGCCCTCGCCACGGAGTCGGCGCTCGGATGGGGCGCCGGCGAGGCGTTCGAAGCCGCACGACAGACCGCTGTGGCGAACATTGGCGGCGTCGAGGCAGCGGTCCGCGCCGCGCATCCCGTCGTCGACGTCACGACCCGCGTGTGCGCCGGGCCCGCCACGAAGGACCTGCTGCACGAGGTCGGGCCCGACGACCTGCTCGTCGTCGGGGCCAGCGAGCACCGCGGACCGGCCGCCTTCTGGCTCGGTACCACGCCGCGCCACCTCGTCCGCCACAGCCCGTGCCCGGTGGCGGTGATCCGAGGATCGGCGAGCCGCGGCGGGCCCGACCGCGTCGTCGTCGGCGTGGACGGCTCCGCCGCATCTGATCGGGCGGTGATGTGGGCCGGCGACGAAGCCGACCGCCACAACGTCGAACTGCTCGTCGTCCACGGCTGGACGTATCCGTACGTGGCCGCCTACACCGCCTTCGAGCAGGCGCGCGACCTCGCCCGGATCGACGCCGAAGGAACGCTCGAACGCTCGGTCGGGCTCGTGCGCGAGCGCTGCGGAGCGAACGTGCTCGGGCTGCTCGTGGACGGCGGTCCGGCTACGGCGTTGCTCGACAGCGTCCGCGACGGCGACCTCCTCGTCGTCGGCTCGCGGGGCCGCGGGGCGATCCGCTCGCGGCTGTTCGGCTCGACGGCGAACAGCATCCTCGACGCCGCGTCCGTGCCGGTCGTCGTCGTACGCTCCGCCGCCGAGGACGACGCGGCGTCGATTGCGGCGCAGCGCCCAGCGGTCGCCGAGCTCGCCCGCGTGCGCTGACGCTCGGCGGCGGTTGCGGGACCGGCGAGCCCGGTGATCTACTGCACGCGGGGACGAGAACCGGGAGGGCCGTGGCATGAGCACGCTGTACGGAGCCGAGCACCGCGCGCTGCAGGATGAGTTCGACAGTCGCCGCCTGGCCGACATGCTCGAATCGAGCCACGTCCGCCACCAGGTCGACGACGACGCCCAGGCGTTCATCGAGTCGCGCTCGTTCTTCTTCCTGAGCACCGTCGGCCCGGACGGCCAGCCGACGGTCTCCCACAAGGGTGGCGCCGCCGGGTTCGTGCGGGTGCTCGACCCGTCGACCCTGGTGTTCCCGAGCTACGACGGCAACGGGATGTTCCTCTCGATGGGCAACATCGCCGGTGACGGGCGGATCGGCCTGCTGTTCATGGACTTCGATCGGCCGCATCGCGTCAGGGTGCACGCCCACGCGGTGATCGTCCGCGACGACCCGTTGATGGCCGCCTACCCCGGCGCGGACCTCGTCGTTCGGGCGACCGTCGTCGACGCGTTCGTCAACTGCCCGCGCTACATCGGCCACCAATCCGCGGCGGGTGCACCGAAGTACGTCCCCGACGTCAACGGCGAGGCGCCGCTGGCGGAGTGGAAGAAGATCGATGCCCTGCAGCCGTTCCTGCCGGAGCGCTTCCAGGCCGCGGCGCGCGAGCAGGCGATCACCGCCGAGGAGTACGGCGCGCGCCTCCTCAACGGCGACGGCTGACCGGCACGGCCGGTTCAGTCGATGCTGCGTTGCGACCAGCCGTCGGAGCCGTCGGGCCGCGCGCCAGGCTCGCGAGTGGCGATGACGAACGTCTCGTCGGGGTAGCGCACGGCGCGTGCCTTGCCGGAACCCTTGGCGACGTACATCGCCGCGTCGGCGCGACGGATCGCCTCGTCCTCGGTGCCGCCCGGCGGGACCGCGGCGAGGCCGATGCTGGCAGAGATCGCGAACGTGTCGCCGTCGACGCGGACGACGGTGCCGAACGCATCGAGGATCCGCTCGGCCAGCGCCTCGCCGGCTTCCTCGCCCTCGTCGACGAGCACGACGAACTCGTCGCCACCGAGGCGGGCGAGGAGCATCCCGTCGGTGACGCAGTGCTGCAGCCGGCGAGCGACCTCCACCAGCAGCGCATCGCCGACCGCGTGACCGAAGTGGTCGTTGACGTGCTTGAACTCGTCCAGGTCGATGTACAGCACCGCCGCCCGACCCGTCCCCCGCGTGAGCGACCTTGCGAAGCTTGCGGCGAAGTGGACGCGGTTGGCCAAGCCGGTCAGCGGGTCGTGGAGCGCCAGCTCACGCAGCTCGGTCTCCCGTTCGTGCAGCGCGAGCACGGTGCTGCGCAGCTCGAGCGCGGTGAGGCCTTGTCGCACGATGATGATCACGATGACCGCCAGACCGTTGATCGCCAGGAACGGCCCGAGGTCGCGGCCGTCGGCGAACCTCGGGATCGCGATCGCGGCGACGACCACCAGCGGCGCGTACGGCAGGACGATGGACAGCTTCGAGTCGACTGCGGACGCGGCCGACGTGCCCTGCCGGCTGCGGGTCGCCGATCGCGCCGCCACCACGATGCACAGGTACCCCACCGGCCAGCCCAACCCGATCGGGTTCGACGACGCGAACGCGCCGGCGTTGGCCACCCACGCGTAGGCCATGTCGGTGGCCGCCATGACGAGCAGGCCGACGCTCAGCCAGCGCAGCGCCCGGCGGGAGGTGGGGTCGGCCACCTGCAGCACGAGGATCGCGACCGCGGCCATCGCCACGTCGGTCACCGGGTACGCCAGCTCGACGACGTGGGCGGAGGAGCCCGATGCGCCATCGCGCCACAGCGGACCGAGCACCGCTGCCCACGCGACGAACAGGAGCGACCCGCCGACGAGACAACCGTCGAGGACGGTGCGGGTGCGCCCGTGCAACCCCCTTCGCGGGGCGAACGTCACGAGTCCCCACAGCGCGACCGGGACGGCGGCGAGGTAGGCGACGTCCGCCACGGAGGGGAACGCGACCTCGTCGCCGAGCACGACCTCGACGAACGTCCACAAAGCCTCGCCGACGGCCCACAGGCCACTGGCCACCCCGAGCAGGATCCACGCGCGTGCGTCGTCGGCGGCGCGACGGCCGGCCTGGATGCAGGCCACGGTGGCCACCGATGCGGCGACGAACGAGCCGACGTCGGTGATCACCGTCGTCGTTCGCTCACCACCCACACCTGACAGGACGGCGATCACGAGGAGCGCGAACGCGACGAGCGCGACGAGGGGGCGGCCGACTGCAGCGTCGGCCGATCCCCGCCAGCGACGCTGATGGAGGGAACGACCTGACACACCAGCGATATCGGTCGGCACGGCACCAACCTTGACCGCGCTGGGATCAGCCGAGCAGGGAGAGCGCATCCAGGTCCAGCGCGTGGCGGGCGTGCCTGGTGGCCATCAGCGTCAACATCGCGTCGCCGCGCTCGGTCTGCTCGGCCATGATCGTGGCGAGCACGCTGATGATCACGCCGTGCAACGTCCCCCACCGGTAGTCGAGCCAGCACTGGTCGGCGGTGTAGTCGATGCCGGCCGCGTTGATCCGGCCGCGGTACTCCTCGAGCAGGTCGTGCTCGACGTCGGGGCGCGTCTCGGGCGGGAACGAACCGCCGACCAGGTAGGCGACGTCGATGACACCGAGCCCCCTGGAGATCGTCTGCCAGTCCACGACGGCGAGCGGTGGTGCCTCGGCGGTGCGGCCGATCAGGAAGTTGTCCGGCCGGAAGTCGCCGTGCACCACGGTCTGCGGCGTGCCGGTGCCACCGGCCCACGGCCGCACGCGCGGCACGAAGTCGCGGATCAGCTGCACCACGTCGGCGTCGAGGCCGTGGCCGAGACGGGCCAGGCACGCTTCGGCGCACGCGCTGAAGAACTGCTCGAGGCGCTCGCCGCGGTCGCTGCCGTCGCCGCGCAGGGCAGGTGCATCGGCAAGCGTCGGGTCGCCCCACCTCGGCGAATGCAGCGCCGCTGCCTGCTCGATGGCGAGCGACGTCTCGTCCATCGAACAACCGGTGAACTGGTCGCCCTGCACCGAGCCCGACATGTCCTCCATGATCAGCACGAAATCGGGTTCGTCGACGTCGAAGCGGGCGACCCAGCACGCCGGCGTGCAGATGTCGACCGTGGCCGCGAGCGAGTCGTAGAACGCGAACTCGCTGAAGTACGCGCCGTTCGCGAACGACGACGCACGCGTGCTCGGGTCGTCGGTCGGGAACTTGCCGACGATCGTCGGCGGACGACCCTCCGGTCGATCCCACGTCAACGACAGCCGCGCGTTGCGGCTCATCTGCCCGGTGCCGACGAACCCGTCGAAACGGACGTCCGTGACCGTCGCGCCGTTGGCCACGCCGGCAGCTTGCAGGGCCTCCGTCATCCACGGTCCGTCGATCGTCAGCGGATCGCCGCGCACCCACTTGTCCATCTCGTTCCCCCTCTGTCGGACCAACGGCCCGACGATCGTGACGCATCCGGCGCGCTGGTCCTGCGACCGGCGCCTCGAGTCAGATGGTCGACAGTACCGCTTGCGTGCGCCGGCGCGCCGCGCCGACCGGGCCCCCACGTTCGACGCGGACCGTTGACGCGGGCGCTCGTGGTTGTCATGCTGGGCGCCATCGCCCATGGGGGGGCATGGTGTCGCGGCGGGGGCCGCCACACCGGAGTGGTGCACGGCGCGGCGAGACGTCTGCGGCGATCACCGAGCAGACGACGACCACCGCCATCCGA
>JAODBQ010000041.1 GCA_025464045.1 Ilumatobacteraceae bacterium | reverse complement strand
GTCGCTCCGTCCGAGCACCGGGTCGCTCGCGGATGTCAGAGTTGGCGGCATGAAGCTGAACCTGACTGCCGACGAGGTGCTCACCACGACCCGCTCGGTGCGCAAGCGCCTCGACTTCGAGCGGCCCGTCGAACGGGCGACCGTCGAGGAGTGCCTCGAGATCGCGATGCAGGCGCCGACGGGGTCGAACCGCCAGGGGTGGCACTGGGTCGTGGTCGAGGACCCGGAGCTGCGGACGTCGGTGGCCGACGTGTACCGCGCGAACTTCGAGGAGTACCGATCAACACCCGGTGCCGAGTACGCGGCGGGCGACTCGCGTGGCGAGCGTCAGGACAAGGTCCGCGACTCCGCCGGCTACCTCTCCGACAACTTCCACCGCGCACCGATGCTGCTCGTCCCGTGCATCTGGGGGCGGCTCGACAACGCGTCGGTCGTCCAGGGCGCCGGCGCATGGGGTTCGCTGCTGCCGGCGGTCTGGAGCTTCATGCTCGCGCTGCGCGAGCGCGGCATGGGCTCGGCGTGGACCACGATCCACCTGATGAACGACGGTGAGCAGCAGGTGGCCGAGATCCTCGGCATCCCGTACGACCGGGTCACGCAGGGTGGGCTGTTCCCCATCGCGTACACCCTGGGCACGGACTTCAAGCCGGCCAAGCGCGAGCCGCTCCACAACGTCCTGCACTGGGACCAGTGGTGACGTCGCGGCCCACGATCTGGGCGCACTCCGGCGACTCGCACATCCTCGAACCACCCGTTCCCGAGCGTCGGTCCGCCGCCGTCCGCTGCTGCCGTCGTCGAGCGCAGGGACGTCGCGCGCTCGCGCGTCGCCGGGCCCTCCACGGACAGGTGAACCGCCGCGCTGCACGTCGACGTCGATCCGGGCCACCGGCCGAGCCCACGCTCGAAGCCGCCGCGCACGGCACCTCGGCCGCTACTCCCCGGTGACTCCGTCCACCGCCTCGCGGATGAGGTCCGCGTGGCCGTTGTGTCGCGCGTACTCCTCGATCATGTGCAGCAGGATCCAGCGCAGGCTGGGTGACTCGCCGCTCGGCCAACTGCGCCGAGCGACGCGGTCGAGCCCACCGTCGGCCATCGATTCCGCGAGCAGGGCGCGCGAGCGGGCCACGGCGTCCTGCCACAGGGTGTGGAGCTGCTCGGAGGTGTCCTCGGCAGCCGAGTGCCAGTCCCAGTCGCGGTCCGTGGTCCAGTCCACCGCGTCCCACGGAGGTTGGCGGTCTCGGTCGTGCACCCACCGGGAGAACCAGTCGTCCTCGACGTAGGCCATGTGCTTGAGCAACCCACCGAGCGTGATCGAGGAGGCGCCGACCTTCGCGGTGAGGCCGGTCGCGTCCAGCCCGGCGGTCTTCCACGCGAGGGTCGCCCGCTGGTAGTCGAGGAAGCCGAGGATCGTCGCCGCCTCGTCGCCGGTGAGGGGAGGATCCAGGCGGCCGTGCTCGTCGGGCTCGATGTTCATGCGGTGACGCTCCTTCTGGGTGCGCAGTGCGAGGCGGACCTCGTGACGTTTGGGCCGTCGGTGGGCCGTAGCGGTCGCGCAGTGCCGCCAACCGTGGACGCAGGGAGGGTGCCCGTGTCGAGGAGCCGTTCGACGGTCATCGTCGCGGACGCGGTCTCGTCATCGACCGCGGTGCGCTGGCGCGGTGCGCCTCCACCTTGCCGTGGCTGGTCGCGCAGCTCGACCCGGCCGGGCGCTCAGCGGCGCTGGCGGCGGTGTCGCGGTCGAGCCGTCTCGTGTGGAGCGTCGCGCGGTCCGGCTACGCCCGCCTCGCGGGGCGTGCGCCCGGACCGGCGTCACGTCGGCGGTCGGCTACTTCTCGTCCTCGTACTTGAACGACAGGCGCAGCTTGGTGCGGAACGTCGCTCCGCCACCGTCGTCGAGATCGAGGTCCTGTTCGACCACTTCCGCGACGCGCACCTGACGGATGGTCTCACGAGCTTTCGTGACCGCGGCCATGGCCGCGCCCTCCCACGACTCGGAGCTCGTGCCGATGATCTCGACGACCTTGTACACACTCATACCGCACCCCCAAAGGCGCTGACGTGCCGACCCCCCGGTCGGCGCCCTCCAGTATGGCGGACTTCGCGACCCCACATCGACAAGGGTCGCGGGTGGTCCACTCGACGTTGCCGCGTCGGTCTGGCGTGCGTGGAGGTGGTCGTCGCCGGCTGCTCCGCCGCGTCGTCGCCATCGCCCGGGTCGGCGCCTCACCCCGCCGATCTCCAGTGCGAGGGCAGCAGGCGTCAGCCGACCTGCGTGGACCGGCGCCGCCCGACGGCGATGAAGCCATTGCTGGTTGAGTCGGGGATTCTGCTGATCGTCAACGTCAGCCACGCGAGGCCGACGATGAGTGTGGCGTCGCCGATGCTGAAGACGTTTGCGAACGGCATCCACCCGGGTGTGTAGAAGATGTCTCCCAGGAAGCTCAGGTGGGCGTCCGGTAGCGACGCCGAGTTCGCGAATCCCGACGGCGCGACGCGTCCGCTCTGCGCCAGCGCTCGCTGCGACGCGGGGAGCACGCCGCCGTTCGCGCTGATCGCGACCAGGTTGCAGAGACCTCCGACCATGACGATCCAGAGTCTGGGCATCGCTCTGTTGCGGTAGAGGAAGACTCCGATCAACCCGTATGTCGCGAGGTGCGCGGCTCGCCAGAGCGCCTGTGGGCCACCGGTGATCACTGAGATCACGATGACTTGCACGACGAGGGCGACGAGGACCAACCACGGATCTCGGATGCGGAGGTCACTCAGCCTGCCCAGTCGTCCGCCGACGAGCGGGACGGCAAGGATCACGAGCGCGCTCACGATGAGGATCAGCATCAACTCTCCGAACGCGCCGCGACGGCGAGCATCTCACTCGCCAGCGTCGGGATCGATTGCGTGGCTGCACGAAGCCACGCCGTGGCGACGTCGGTGGGCATCGGCCGTGCGATGTGGAAGCCCTGACCTTGGTCACAGCCAGCTGAAGTGAGCCACTCTTGGGCGGCGGCACTCTCGATCCCCTCGGCCGTCGATCGCAAGCCGAGGTGCCGCGCGAGATCGATCGTCGAACGAACGATCACTCGGTCACGAGGATTCTCGACGACGTGCGTGACGAACGACTTGTCGATCTTGACCTCGCGCACGGGCAGGTCCTGCAGGTAGCTCAGTGAGGAGTAGCCGGTCCCGAAGTCGTCGATCGACAGATGCAAGCCCATCGCGTCGAGCTGCTCGAGCACACGCTTGGCGCGTGCGGGATCGGCCATGATCGAGCTCTCGGTGATCTCCAGTTGCAGCCGGTCAGGCGGCAGCGAGAACTCATCGAGCAGCGTGGCGACCTCATCGGCGATCGCGACATCGTGGAGACTGCGCGCGGAGAGGTTGACCGCGACGGTGACGTCCAGGCCAGCGTCGAGCCACGCATCGGCCTGGCCCACGGCGGTTCGCAACACGAAGCTGGTCAGTGGCCGGATCAGACCGGTGTGCTCGGCGAACGGCACGAACTCCGCCGGAGGAATGAGTCCGAACATCGGATGGCACCAGCGCACCAGAGCCTCGACGCCCGTCACCTCGCCGGTCGCCAGGTCAAGTTTCGGCTGGTAGTACAACACGACCTCACCCGCAGCGATCCCGGTCCGCAGCTCACTGAGCAATCCGAGACGGCGGCGACTGTGCTGATCGTGCTCGGCGTTGTACAGCTCAACCCCAGAGTGTCGACCCTTGGCCGAGTACATCGCGATGTCGGCGTGCTTGATCAGCACGTCAGCCGATGTGCCGTCGTCGGGAAAGATCGCGATACCGATGCTGCCCTCGACGTCCAGGTTGAACCCGTCGAGCCTGAAGGGAGCCTCGAGCGCGGCGACGATCGCGCCGCCCACATCGAGCGCATCGGCGCGCGAGCGAATGCTCGGCAGCATCACCGCGAACTCGTCACCACCGAGCCGGGCAACCGCCCCGCCCGGCGGTAGGACGGCTGCGATGCGGGGTCCGACCTGACACAGCAGGGCGTCCCCGGCGTGGTGGCCGAGCGTGTCGTTGACCTCCTTGAAGCGGTCCAAGTCGATCAGCAGCACGGCCGCGTGAGTCGCCTTGCTCCTCGTGTCGTCGAGGCGTCGTCCCATGATGGCCGAGAAGTGCAGTCGATTGGGTAGGTCGGTGAGCGTGTCGTGCATCGCCTGATGCTCCTTCTCGGCGGACAGCAGTGCACTTCGGTACACGGCCAGCACGGGGAGCAGCAGCATCGGCAACAACGCCAGGCTGCGTTCCGCGGCAACGATGACGATCGGCGACAACGCGAGCAGCACGACATCCGAGCTCGCTTCCCGCGCGATCATCTCGGTGACCCCATGCCACAGGGAGGTTCGGCCGCTGAGCGCGATGATCAGCCCGATCAGCGTGCTGTTGCACACGAAGTAGGTGATCCCGCACGCCAGGAGAGCCAACGTCCAACGCAACGTGAACGCGGCAGCGCCAACGTCGGTGCCGGCACCCAGCACCCCTTGGAGGACCAGTCCCGACACGCCCCACGCCAACGTGTACTGCGCGACGTTGAACACCATCTTCATCGCAGACTTGCGCGCCACGGTGTCGCCGAACAGCGACGCTGCGGCCTGCGCGGCGATGGCCAGCAACGGCCCGAATGACAGGAAGACCGCGAACGTGAACGTCGTCGAGGCAACGACTTCTTGAACACCGCTTGCCCGTGCGACGCTCACCGGCTTCACTTCGCACACGCACACCAGCAACGCGAACAACGCGAACTCGAACCAATGCCCACGACTCGACGCCACGTGACCCGCGGACGACAACGTGAGCATCACCAACGTCGCGGCAATGACGACGCCGCCGACGAAGATCGGCACCGGACTGACCCACTCCCGGAGCGCGCCTCCACGACTCACCGTTGGATTACCCGCGGCAATGCGTAGTGCCGGTCCCGGTCGGGGCCGGCCCCATTCGAGAACTGATCAACCCCACTTGACACCAGCACCGATCGTCGCCACCAGGGCAACCAGGGTGGCGGCGGGGACCAGCCGAGCTACCTGCTGCTTCCACTTCACCTTCATATCCTCACCCCCTTCCGCTCCGACGAGCATGGATTTCATCGGCACCACACGATCGAACTTGAGGACGTGTTGGAAAAGAATTCTGTGATGGATCTGTGTGGAACGACCTCGACGCGTCGGCGATCAGCGGCGCATCCCGGGGCCGTCCCCTGTCCGCCGTTGTCTGTGGCCCTGAGCCAACCATCGGCGAGGTGGGACGCCGGCGGTTCTGGTGGTTGTGATGCCGAGTCGCCCGCGAAGCAGAATCGTCCGATGACGACACGACGCTTCCGATGACGCACCTCGACGTCGAGTTCCTCGGCATCCGCCTGCCCGAGGGCAACGGGCCGGCGATCATGCCGGTCACCGAGGCCCTGTGCACGCCGTTCGGGTTCCTCTACGGGGGCAGCGGCATCGCCGCCTGCGCCGTGGCCGCAGAGGCAGCGACCGGCCGCCCGCTGGTGTGGATCACAACCCAGTACGTGAAGAACGCCAAGCCCGGCGACGTTGTCGAGCTCGCCGTCGACGTCGTCGTCCATGCCCGTTTGACGAGCCAGACGCACGTCCACGGCACCGTCGACGGTCGCACCGTGCTGCACGCGACGACGGCCCACACCGATCGTCCCGACGGCGACGCGCGCTGGTGGGACGAGATGCCGGCGGTGTCCCCGCCGGAGGCCGGCGAGCCGTTCGTGTTGCCGTGGGAACACGTGACCACCGGCTCGTTCGTCGCGCGGATGGAGCGGTTCCTCGTGCCCGAGATGCCCGAGCTGGTGGCCAAGGGTCGGGCGGCGATGTGGGTACGGGTGCCCGGCTGGCCGATCGGGTCGCCGGCATCGCAGGGCTTCATCGCCGACATCATCCCGATGGCGATCGGGATGGCGATCGGCCAGGGGCCCGGCGGCACGAGCCTCGACAACACGGTGCGGATCGTGCTCGCCGAACCCACCGACGACTGGATCCTCCTCGACGTCGAATCCGAGGGGATGAACCGCTCGGTGGGTTGCGGCCGGGTCCGCCTGTGGCGGCGCGACGGCACGTTGATCGGCGTCGGCACGCAGAGCGCGATCATCCGCACCAGCCATCATCCGACGTACGAGCCGGCGCCCCCGGCGTGAGGCTCGGGTCCACGTCATCGACCGAGGCGTGGACACAACGTCGGTTCACCCGATCCTGGACATGGTGGCGACGAGGGAGACCCACCGATTGCACCGCTGCGCGGCGACGTCGACCGCGGCAGTACCTAGGATCGGGCGCGTCGGGGGTGACCCTGTGCGGCAAAAGGTCGACCGAGGAAGGGCAACGGGCATGACGAACAGCGGGCCGCAGGAGAGCAACTCTCCGTCTCGGCTGATCGACGCACGAATCGCGGAGCTCGGCGACTGGCGGGGCGAGATGCTCAGCCGGCTCCGTGCGTTGGTGCAGGAAGCCGATCCCGACGTGGTCGAGGAGTGGAAGTGGCGGGGTGTTCCAGTGTGGTCGCACGCCGGGATGATCTGCACAGGCGAGACGTACAAGGAGGTGGTGAAGATGACCTTCGCCAAAGGGGCTGCGCTGCAGGATCCTTCGGGCCTCTTCAACTCCAGTCTCGAGGGCAACACACGCCGAGCCATCGACTTCCGCCAGGGCGACGAGATCGACGAGGAGGCGTTGCGGGATCTCGTTCGCGCCGCCGTGACCCTGAACGAGTCCAAAGCCCGACGTTGATCGGGGACTCGGGCGGCGGTCGCGCGTCAGGACGCATCATCGACAGGGTGCTCAGGGTTCGAAGGTGGCGAGCAGGGTCCGCAGCAAGTGGTCGAGCTCGGTGCGCTGACTTGGGGTGAGCGCACCGAGCAATCGCTCTTCGTTGATGACGTGGTCGGTGACGGCCCCGTCGACGAGCATCCGGCCCCCTTTCGTGAGGCGGACGATGAAGCTGCGCCGGTCCAGGGGATCGAGGTGTCGCTCGAGGTGTCCGGCGGTCTCGAGACGGTCGAGGCGGCTGGTCATGCCGGCGGGCGAGAGCATCAGCGAGCGGGAGATGTCGCTGGGGCGCAGCTCGAACGGGTCCCCCGAGCGGCGCAGCGCAGCGAGAACATCGAAGTCGGCGACGGTCAGGCCGTGATCGGCGAGGCGTGCCTCGATGGCGCGGCCCACGTGGGCGGTGACGCGGCCGAGCCGGGAGAACAGTCCCATCGCCTCGAGCGCGAGTTCGGGTCGTTCTCGGCGCCATTGTGCGATCAGATCGTCGACACCGTCCTGGGACGAGATGGAGTCACGGGACCGAGTTGAGCGTGCCATCGCGCTCAGGTTAGTTTGGGAAATAACATCTTCACGTCGAA
>JAODBQ010000032.1 GCA_025464045.1 Ilumatobacteraceae bacterium | reverse complement strand
GCTTCGGCGGTGCGCGCGTCGAAGAGGTGGCCGATCACGCCGCGCACGAGATCCTCCCGGTTCTCGGCGAGCGAGTAGAGCGTGCGCCGCGAGCAGTTCAGACGGGCGGCAAGATCGCCGATGGTGAGGTTGCGGAACCCGTCCTGCAGGAACAGCACCCCGAGTTGGTCCCAGAGCTCGATCCGCCGCGCCGTCCACTGGTCCGTCGGACCACCACCGACCTCGTGCGCCATCGGCAGAGAGCGTACCGACGGCCCGCACTCGGGACCGGCCGACACGTCCGGGGCCGACAACGCACGAAGTCGTTGCCGCATGGCTGGATCAATCGAGGTGGTAGATCCGCGCCGCGTTCCCGTGGAGCACCTTCTGGGTGATGTCGGCCGGGACATCAGCGAAGTGCCTGGCGATGTGCTCGTTGGGCTGCTCGGCAGGCGAGGCCGGACCGGGCGACATGCTCGTCGGGTGCGGATAGTCCGTCTCGAACATGAAGTTGTCCGGGTAGGTGCTCAACAGCGGCAACGTCGAGGTCTCGAACCAGAACGTGCCGTAGCACTGGCGCCGGAAGTACTCGCTCGGGAGCATCTTGTGGTCGCGCATCGCGCCGTAGCCCTTCCAGTGCCAGTCGAGCGACTCGAGCAGGTACGGGAGGAAGCCGAAGCCGCTCTCGACGGACACGAACGGGACCCTCGGAAAGCGGTCGCAGAGGCCGGAGGTGACGATCTTGCCGATCGACTCGCCGTTGCTCATCAGGCCGATCGCCGTGCCGAGCGCGGCGGCCGGTGCGGAGAAGTTGTCCAACATCTTCTGCATCGAGGCTGCCGAGCCGTCGGTCGACGAACTGAAGCCGACGTGGAAGTTGACCGACAGATCGAGGTCCTGCACCGCTGCGTAGATCGGGTCCCAGTGCGGGTCGAAGAACGGGGGGAGCCCGATCTGCTCGTACTTGTTGGCGAACAGGATCCCGCGGTGGCCCATGTCGGCGCAGCGCTTGATCTCGACGACCGACGCCTCCAGGTCCCAGAACGGCACCATCGTGATCGGGATGAAACGCTTCGGCGCGATGCTGGCGAACTCGGTCTGGAAGTTGTTGTAGGCCTGGACGCACGCCAGGGCGACGTCGTGACCCAGCCGGATGAACTGGTTCGTCTCGAACCCGATCAGGTTCGGATAGAGGATCTGCGCGTAGATCCCGAACTGATCCATCCGCTTCAGCCGCTCGGCCGGATCCCAGGCGCCGGCGTCGACGCCCTCCTGATCGAGATCGACGGGACCGTGCGGCGGGAAGTCCTTCCAGCCGGCGACGGCGTAGAACCCGGTGCCCATCAGCCAGTAGTCGCCGATCCGCCAGTGCTGGTGGCCGGTCGAGGGGTTGCGCTCGACGTGGGGGACGAGGTCCCTCATCTTGGCGGGCACCCGCGAGGTCCACAGGTCCGGTGGCTCACTGATGTGCGTGTCGGTGTCGATGACGCGCAGGTCGTCGACGTTCAATGTGGCGGTCACAAGCGTTCCTTTCATGTCCGTCGCCCCCAAGCGGCGGTACCAGATGGGGGTACCGTAGTACCTTTCCTGCTACTGATCAAGCGCGAGTCGTTGCGACGTCACTGCGCCGCGGCGGCCGCGGCGGCCGCGGCACGTGTCCGCGCCGCGTACTCCTCCGGGAAGCGCATGAACTCGTACGACAGGCCGGTCGCCATGACGTCCTGGAACGCACGACGCAACCACTGGTTGAGCGCGCGCTTGGTCCCCTGCACTGCCGCCGGCCGGATCTCCGCGAGCCGCTTGGCCATCGCGGACGCGTGCTCGAGCGAGGTACCGGTGTCGACGACCTCGCTCACGAGGCCCATCTCCTTCGCCTCGTCGGCGGTGAACTCGTCGCCGGTGAGGAGGTAGCGCTTGGCGCGCATCAGGCCGATCGAGGGCGGCCACTGGAACGGACCGGTGGCGCTGACCACCCCACCGAGCACGTGCGCGTCGCGGAACATCACGTGGCGCTCGGCGAAGACGATGTCGCCGAACATCGCGAACGTCAGACCCGACCCGCCGATCTTGCCGTTCACGGCCATCACCATCGGCTTGTCGATCTCGATGATGCCGCCGAACAGGCGGATCGAGCGCTCGTAGTAGCCGTACGCGTCGAACGGATCGTCGGAGTGGTGGGCGCCTCCACAGAAGGCGTCGCCCGTGCCCGTCATCACCACCACCTTCACCGACGTGTCGGTGCGCAGGTCTTCGAACAGCTCGTCCACCTCCCACTCCTCCGCGAATGCCCAGGTCGGCTTCAGAAACGTGACGGTGGCGATCTCGTCGACGACGTCGATCGACAGAAAAGTGCGGTTCTCAGTGCGCATCCCCAATGCCCTTCTACCCCGAGGCGGCACGTCGCCGGCTCGCGATCGAACCTAAACCAACCGGCCGTTTGGTGTCAACGTGTGACCCGTGCGACCGGCAGGATCACCGCATCGATCACAGGGGATCGATCAGACCCGGGAGGAGCGCCGCCAGACCCGGTTCCGTCGGGCCGCCTCGTACGAGCAGGGCGCCGCGTCCGCATCGCGCGGCAACTGCTGCCGGGTGCCGCCCGCAGGCGTACCCCTCGGTGTCGTTGACGCGCTTGCGGTGCAGGGCGGTGCGAAGCACTGGCGGCCGGCCTCGACCACAGGCGGGGCAGGACGGCGAGCGTGATCGGAAGCGTGGGCGCGCCATGCGCCACATCCGGCTCACACCGCGCCCACCCTCCCGGAGCCACCCAAGATGGCCGACTGCACGCTGCCGACGCACGCTGCCGACCTCGAGCATCACCTCAAGCATCTGACCGGATCCGCCGATGTCACAGGGCGACGCCTGTCGCGACAGGTGCACGACGTTGCGAGGAACGCGCCCATGAGCACAGCCCGCAGCTCCAGCGCGACCGCCCCGTCCGGAGCAGCCGATCGCCGGGGCCGCCGGCTGGCCCGCCGCAACCGGTTCGCCGGAGCCGGGTTGCTCGCGATCCTGATCGTCGTCACCACGTTCGCGATGTGGTCGTTCCGCGCGATCAACTCCGCGGTCACCGACGCAGCCGCGGCGAGCGCGCTCTCCGACACGTACGGACATGCGGCAACTGCGGTCAGCGCCGAGGAGTCCCTCGAACGCAAGTACCAGGTCGAGTCGAACCTGGGCGTGCGCAGCAGCTTCGATACGGCTGCCGTCGACCTGGCCGCCGCCCTCGCCGACATCCAGGAGGTCGGCAACGACCAGGACCGCGCCCTCGTCGCCACGGTGACGATCGCCCACGCGCGGTACCTCGACGCCGTCGACCGGCTGTTCGCGGCGGTGGACGCCGGCGACACCGAGCTGTCCCGACAGATCGACCGTCAGCAGAGCGACCCGACGTTCGACGTGATGGAAGCGATCGTGCTCGCCGCGGCGGGCGACCACCACGAGCAGTCGCTCCGCGCACTCGCCCACTTGCGCGACCTCGAAGCGGCCAGTCAGCGGCTGACGCCGATCGTGCTCCTGACCGGGGTGATCCTCGCCGCGGTCCTCGCCGCGATCACGCGCGGCCATCGCCGGACGCTGGATGTGATCCGCACCACCGCGATCCACGACTCGCTCCACGACGCGCTCACGGGGCTGCCCAACCGGACGCTGCTCGCCGAACGTTGCACCCACGCGCTGGCCACCGACGCGATCGCGGGCACGTCCACCGGGCTGCTGTTGATCGACCTCGACCGGTTCAAGGAGATCAACGACACGTTCGGCCACCACTACGGCGACGAGCTGCTCACCCAAGTGGGGCCGCGCCTCGCCGGCGCGGTTCGCAACGGCGACACCGTCGCCCGTCTCGGCGGCGACGAGTTCGCCGTCCTGCTCACCGACGTGCGCAGCGAAGCGCGGGCCCGAGAGGTCGCCGGCGAGATGCGCGCGGCGCTCGACAGCCCGTTCCACGTCGAGGGCGTCGACCTCGACGTCGACGCGAGCATCGGCGTCGCGGTGTCAGGGGTGCACGGCGACGACGCGTCGACCCTGCTCCAGCACGCCGACATCGCGATGTACATCGCCAAGGCCCGCAACTGCGGCGTGTTCTCCTACGACCCGAGCGTCGACGGGCACACACCCGCCAAGCTCTCGTTGCTCGGCGACCTCCGGCGCGCGCTGGAACGACACGAACTGATCCTCCACTACCAGCCGAAGATCAGCCTGAGCACCGGCGACGTCGTCGGCGTCGAAGCGCTCGTGCGCTGGCAGCACCCCGAGCACGGCCTGATCATGCCGGACGACTTCATCCCGCTCGCCGAGCACACCGGCCTGATCGGGCCGCTGACCCGCGACATCCTGGTCGCCGCCCTCACGCAAGCCCGGGCCTGGTTCGACAGCGGGCGGCCGGTGCCCGTCGCCGTCAACCTGTCCGCACGCAACCTCGTCGACGAGCACCTGCCCGACGAGATCAGCAAGCTCCTCACCGCCCGCGGCGTGGCTGCGGACCTCCTCGAGCTCGAGGTCACCGAATCGGCGTTGATGACCGAACCGCT
>JAODBQ010000028.1 GCA_025464045.1 Ilumatobacteraceae bacterium | reverse complement strand
GCCGAGATGGTCGCGGCGATCACCGCGCAGGACCGCGCGATCCTCGCCGACCCGGGCATCTTCACCGACCAGTACGGCTGGGGGCACACGGGCACGGTCGACGGTGCGAAGGCGTGCGCCTGGCAGTTGGAGGATGGTCGCACGACCGTGGTGGCGATCGTCGCCGGCAACCGCCCGAGCACCGGGGGGCGGCTGTGCGACCTGCTCGTGCCGGCGCTCGCCGGCGACCTCGGCCTCGGCACCGAGAAGCCGGTCCGCCTGCCCGACTGAGCCCGATCAGCTGAACAGCGGTGGATGGCTGCAGCCGACGACGTCCCCGTACTCCTCGGAGATGCGCGGCGAATCGGCCACCACCCGGTCCGGCAGCGACGTGAGGATCGCCGTGGTGAAGTCGTGCTGCAGCGCTTCGCTCGTCACCTTCCAACGCGAGTCCGGCTGTTGCTCGGCGTTGACGATCGTGTAGTGGATCGAACCCGCCGCGCCGTCGCACGTCAGGCCGGTGTACGGATCCTGCTGCGAGACGCGGATCTGGAACGGCTCGCCGTCGTGCGTCCACGGCGCGATGCAGTAGTGGCGGGTGAGCGTCAGGAAGGCGAGGTACGCGCTCCCCGCATTCCCGGTGCCGACGGCCATCACCGCGACCGGCGGCGGCGTGGGCGCACCCGCCGAGTGGTCGATGTCCTCGAACCCGATCGTCACCGTGTCGGCGAACCCGAGCGGGAGCGCGACATCGCTCTGCTGACCGATGAACAGCTGTGCGTGGACGTGGGGCGTGCCGTCCAACGAGTACGCGGTGACCGTGTCGTCGTGGAGGTCGCCGTCGATGTCGCCGTGGATCGACGTCGTGTCGGTCGCACCGGCGGGAAAGCCGCCGGACCCGTCGCACGGGCCGGTGACCGGCGCGCTGCCCGAGGGCGCCGCGGTGGGCGTTGCCGCGGTGGTCGTGGGCGGCGACCCGGTGGTCGCGGTCGTCGGTGCCGCGGTCGTCGGTGCCGCGGTCGTCGGTGCCACGGTCGTCGGTGCCGCGGTCGTCGGCGCGGTCGTCGGTCCGGCAGCGGTCGGCGCGGTCGTGCTCGCGAGCGCGGCGCTCGTCGGCGGCGCCGATGTCGTCGGGGCGGTGCTCGACGACGTCGCTGCGCATCCCGCGGCCACGAGCGCAGCCAACCCGACCAGGGTGGCGCGCGAACGCCACCATCGTTGCTTGGGCACCGCTCGCTCCGTTCGACGTCGCTCTCGGCGCGCATCCTCGCGCTCGGGACGGCGCCGTGGGATCACCGGGCGCGCGCCCCGGTACCGTGTGCCGATGGCTGGTTCGATCCTTGGGACCCGGGTGCTGCGCACCGAAGATCCGGAGCTGTTGTTCGGTGTGGGGGCGTACGTCTCCGATCTGCCGCTCGTCGCTCCGCTGCACGTCGCGTTCGTGCGATCCGAGATGGCGCACGCGCGCATCGTCGGCATCGACACGAGCGCTGCCGTCGCCTCGCCCGGCGTCGTCGCGGTGTGGACCGCGGCCGAGCTGGGCGTCGCGCCGCACCACGGGATGGTCAAGGTCCACAACGACTTCGCCAGGGCGCCGCTGGCCACCGATCGGGTGCGATTCGTCGGTGACGGCATCGTCGCGGTGTTCGCGGAGAGCTCCACCGCGGCGCGCGACGCGGCCGAGCTCGTGATCGTCGACTACGAGCCGCTGCCGGCGGTGGTCTCGCCGGAGGAGGCCCTGGGCGAGGACGCGCCACTGCTCTTCGAGGCGCACGGCAACAACATCGCGATCTCGTCGACCGACCCGCACAACCCGGACATCTTCGCCGAGGCGGACGTCGTCGTGCGCGGCCGGTACGTCAACCAGCGCATCGCCGTTGCACCGATGGAGCCGCACGCCGCGGCGGCGGAGGTCGGCGACGACGGCCGGCTGACGATGTACGGCTCGACGCAGATGCCGCACCTCCTGCAGAGCCAGCTCGCGGCCGCGCTCGGTCTGCCGTTGAGCCAGGTGCACGTGATCACCCCGCACGTCGGCGGCGGCTTCGGCGGCAAGGCCGGCATCTACCCGGAGCAGACGATCGTCGCGAAGGCGGCGATGGACCTCGGCCGCCCCGTGCTGTGGACGGCGACGCGCAGCGAGGACATGTGCACGCTGTCGCACAGCAGGGCGCAGATCCAGTACGTCGAGCTCGGGTGCAAGCGCGACGGCACGTTCACCGGGCTGCGGGTCCGGCTCGTCGGCGACGCGGGTGCGTACCCCGGCGTCGGCGCGTTCCTGCCGGCGGGGACGCGACGGATGTCCAACGGCACGTACCGCTTCCCGGCGATCCAGTTCGACGTCGCCGTCGCCCTCACGAACACGACTCCGACGGGCGCGTACCGCGGCGCCGGCCGACCGGAGGCGACGGCACTGCTCGAGCGAGCCGTGGACCACGCGGCGCTCGTGCTGGGGATGGACCCGATCGAGCTGCGTCGGATGAACCTGCTCACCGACGACGTGTTCCCGTTCACGACGCTCACCGGCGTCACCTACGACAGCGGCCGCTACTCGTTCCCGCTCGACGAGGCGGCGCGCTTCGCCGGCTACGAGGAGCTGCGTGCCGAGCAGACCGCCCGGCGCAAGGCGGGCGACCGGATGCTGCTCGGCATCGGCGTGTCCGCGTACGTCGAGATCACCGCCGGTGGCGGGGCCAGCGAGTACGGCTCGGTGGCGATCCACGACGACGGCTCGGCCACCGTGATGGCGGGCACCTCGGCGCACGGTCAGGGCCACCAGACCGCGTTCTCGATGATCCTCAGCTCACGTACCGGCATCCCGATCGAGCGCATCCGCCTCGTGCAGAGCGACACCGACCTCGTCCGCTCCGGTGGAGGTACCGGCGGGTCACGCTCGCTCCAGCTCGGCGGCTCGGCCGTGTTGCAGGCGACCGAGGCGATGGTCGACAAGGCCCGCCACCTCGCCGCCAACCTGCTCGAGGCGAATGTCGACGACATCGTCGTCGACACCGAGACCGGCACCGTCGGCGTGGCCGGTGTGCCCGCCAGCGCGCTCGACTGGGCGACGCTCGCGGCCGCCGCGGCGACGGCGCCGGAGGGCGTCATCGATACGGCCGACGGCGCGCTCGGCCTCGCCGCCCAGCTCGACTTCGACCAGGGCGAGGCGACGTTCCCCTTCGGTGCGCACATCGCCGTCGTCGAGGTGGACAGCGAGACAGGCAAGGTCACGCTGCTGCGCCACGTCGCCGTGGACGACTGCGGCACGGTGCTCAACCCGCTGCTCGTCGAGGGCCAGCAGCACGGTGGTGTGGCCGCCGGCATCAGCCAGGCGTTGTACGAGCAGATCGCGTTCGACGAGATCGGCAACCCGATCACCGGCAACTTCGCCGACTACGCGATCCCCTCGGCGGCCGAGTTCCCGTTCTTCGAGGTGCACAGCACGGAGACACCGACCCCGCTCAACCCCTTGGGCGCCAAGGGCATCGGCGAGGCGAGCACCATCGGCAGCACGCCGGCCGTGCAGAACGCGGTGATCGACGCGCTGTCGCACCTCGGCGTGCGCCACCTCGATCTGCCGTGCACGAGCGAGTCCGTGTGGCAGGCGATCGCGGACGCCGCCACCGGTGCGCTGAGGGATCCCTGGCGCGAGCCGCCGGCGATCTTCGCCAAGCTCGCCGAGGGGCAGAAGGTCGACGAGGCCGGCCTCAACGCGGCCGAGGGCATCTGACGGATCAACCGGCGGACAGGTCCGCATCGTGGGCATCGACGAGGTGGGCGCCGACGAGGTGGGTGCCGGCGGCGCGCATCTGCGACTCGAAGTAGGCAGCGTCGTCGGTGATCACGTTGTGCAGGTGGCCGAACAGCTCGAGGCTCACCGAACCGAACAGTCCGGCCCACGCGGCGAACGCCCGCGCGAGCACGTCGTCGGGCACCTGGAGGCCGGCATCGGCACGCAATCGCGCGAAGTCGGAGCGCACCGAACGCGGCAGCGCCGCCGGCACGGAGACGACGATGCCCGCCGCGACCCCATCGGCGACGACCCGTAGGAACGCGAGCGGCGCGAGGCCGGCCGGCCCGACGGTGTCGACCGGGGCGGCGTAACCAGGAACGGGGCTGCCGTAGAGGAGGGCCCACTCGTGTGGGTTGGCGACCGCCCAGTGGCGGACCGCGGCACAGATCGCCCACCAGCGCCCTTCTACGTCGGAGCGCCGGCGGCGCGCGGAGGCCTCCTCCACTGCCGCGCCGACAGCGCTGTACGCATCGACGATGAGAGCGGTCAGCAGGTCGTCGCGGCTCGGGAAGTAGCGGTAGACGGCGGAGGACACCATTCCGACCTCGCGGGCGACGGCGCGCAGCGACAGTGCAGAGGCGCCCTGCTCGGCGAGGTGACGGCGTGCGGTCTGCTTGATCTCGTCCACGAGGCCCGCGCGCACCCGGGCCCGTACGGATCCGGCAGGAGTGGTGCTCATGTCCACCATCATGACAGCGTCACGAGATCACCGCAATGATTCGAGAGCAGTGCACTTGACATACACCTGCGACTTCGACATGATGATCTGCAACGAGCGCAGTGCTCTCGTACGAGATCATAGCGGCGGACCGTGCCGGTGAACCCGCTGACGATCGAGGGTCAGACGTACCTCGTCGCCCCGCGTGGCGTCACCGAGTGGGTGCGCAACATCCGCGTCGCCGGCGTCGGCGAGCTGCAGATCGGCCGCCGGCGGCGCTGCATCACGGTCAGCGAGCTCACCGACCCGGACGTCAAGGTCGACATCCTGCGGACCTACCTGACGGCGTGGAAGATGGAGGTCGGCGCGTTCTTCGACGGCGTCGGCCCGGACGCCCCCGACGCCGACCTGCGACGGATCGCGCCCGGTTACCCGGTCTTCGCTGTGACGTTCGCCGACGGCGCGTGACGCCCGTTCCCTGGCATCCTGCGGGGGTGGCACTATGGCGACGACGACCGGTCCGCGCCCTCCCCGAGGACGCCGATCGGTTGTTCGGCCGTCACCTCGCCGACTGGACCTCGCTGGACGAGACCGAGCGCGAGTCGATCCGCACCGCCACCGCGGAGCTCCTGGCCACGAAGAAGTGGGAGGCCGCGAGCGGATTCGTGCTGACCGACGAGATGTGCACGGTGATCGCCGCCCAGGGAGCGCTGATGACGCTGGGTCTCGGCGTCGACGCGCTCCACCAGATCCGCGCGATCGTCGTGCACCCGACGACGATGACGAGCGTGGGCAGCCGGCCGGGGCCCGTCGGCGGCCTGCTCACCGATGAGCCGGTCCACCTGCTCGGTGAGGCCCACCACTTCGGTCCGGTGCTGCTCGCCTGGGATGCCGTGCGTCGGGACACCCGGCGCTGGGGCCACGGCTACAACGTCGTGATCCACGAGCTGACCCACAAGCTGGACATGCTCGACGGGATGATCGACGGCAC
>JAODBQ010000020.1 GCA_025464045.1 Ilumatobacteraceae bacterium | reverse complement strand
GCTACGCCCTTCCCAACTCCCGGGTGCTGATCCATCAGCCTCACGGTGGCGCGCAGGGCCAGTCCACCGATCTCGAGCTGCAGATCGCCGAGGTGGTGGAGCTGCGCCGGCGAATGGTGGAGATCCTGGTCGAGGCCACCGGCCAAACCACCGAGCGCATCACCGCCGACATCGACCGCGACTACATCGTGCGCGGCGAGCAGGCGATCGGGTACGGCCTGGTCGACCACATCATCGATCGTCGTTCGCTCCCAGCCGCCAACCAGGTCGCGCTGCCCGCTGCGGCCGCTTGATCGCACGTGCCCGCGTGGTGATGGCGGGGTTCGCGAAGTGACGACTGGTACCATCTGCCGGTCCTCGCACCCCCTCGACGCCCGTACGGCACGGGCACGAAAACGAGCTCGCCCGCATGACTCAGCGCCAGCCACAACGAACCGCTCGCCGCCCGTCAGCGCGCCTCCGTCCAGAGCTGCGTGGCCTCCTCGTCGTCGCGGTGCTCGCCGCGGCGCTGTGCGGCATCATCGCCGTGGCCCAGAAGGGTTCGAGCGGCTCCGGTCGCACCCTCGCCCAGTCGCCGTCCGCGGGTCGAGGCGCGGCGAGCGACGACATCGTGACGAGCACGGACCCGGCGGTCGTCGATGCGGCGCTCGATCCGGCGAGCTCGTCCACCGTGGCGAGCGATCCGGGCGCCAGCACCACCGTCGCCGACGCGAGCGCCGACGGTCCTGATCTCGACGGCGCCGAGCCCAACGCCAGCGGCGACTGCACGATGACGCAGCGCGCTGCCCGCCAGGGCGACACCGGGCCCGACGTGATCTGCATCCAGAAGGCACTGATCGCCTCGGGTGCGCTCACCGGTACGCCGTCGGGCACGTTCGACACGGCCACCTTCAAGGCGATCGAGTCGCTGCAGACGCAGAAGGACTTGTTCGTCGACGGCGTCGTCGGACGCGAGACGGCCCTGTCGCTCGGCGTCTGGCCGGACGAGGCGTCGCTCGTCGTGCACACGCCGAAGCCCGCGGCCGGCGCCAAGGACCTGCTCGGCTACCCGCTCTCCTCGGTGGCCGTCAGCGGTCCGGATGCGCCGCCGCTCCCGGCGAACTCAGGCAGCGGCAAGCGCCTGGTGTACAGCCGCAGCGGCCAGCGCGTCTGGGCCGTCGACAAGAACGAGACGGTCGTGCGCTCCTGGCTCGTCTCCGGCAGCAAGTACAACAACGAGCAGCCCGGCGTGCACACCGTCTACAGCCGCTCGGAGACCTCCACGGCGTGGAACGGCAAGGCCATCCTGCCGCACATGGTCCGCTACCAGAAGACCAACATCGGCAACATCGGCTTCCACGGGATCCCCATCCACGTCGCCGACGGCACCGCGTACATGACCGAGGACGAGCTCGGCACCCGCCTGTCCGGCGGCTGCCAGCGCCAGGCCAACCGCGACGCCGACTTCACCTGGGCCTTCGCCCAGATCGGCACCACCGTCGTCGTCCTCTGATCACGGGCGGCGAGCGCCGATCAGGGCGAACCCGCGCGTGAGCGGGACGTCGCCCGCCTGAGTCGCAACGCCAGCAGGCCGCCGACCGCGACGGGGATCCACAGCTCGACCAGCCGGTACATCACCACGGCCGCCGCGGCCGGCCCGCCGGCGACGCCGAAGGAGACCAGCGCCGCGGTCGCCGAGACCTCGACGAACCCGATCCCGCCCGGCAGGAAGCCGACGATCGAGAACAGCAGGCCGATCGAGTACGCCACGAGCGCCGGCGTCAGTCGTCTCCCCTCGCCGACCGCGGCGATCGCCGCGTAGAGCTGGATGATGCCGCAGAGCTCGACCACGAAGCCGTGCGCGGCCACGACCAGGCAGTCGCGGGGCCGGCGCCGGATGATCGCGAGCGCGGCGGAGAACTCGGCCACGGCGGCGGTGTCGACGGGGCGCGCCGGGCGGCGTGTGATCCGGGCGCGCAGGCGTGACGGCACCTCGTACAGCCGCTCCAGCGCGGCGAGACTGCGCCAGGCGGCGACGACCGCGACGACCTGCGCGGTGACGAACACCGCGAAGACCAGGCTGGCGATGATCTCGGCGGCGAACAGGTTGCCCGTCGCCCACATGATCACGAGCGTCACCACCAGCGTCACCGCGAACGTCCACTGCGACACGAGCAGCATCAGCAGGTACGCGGCAACGACGGGCGGCAGCGCCCGCCCGGTTCGACGGGCGTGCGCGGTGATCGGGGCCAGGCCGGCGAGCCCGCCCGACTTGGTGACCCGGTTGAAGAAGTTGGACACGGTCGCCGCCTGGAGCAGCTCCAGCGGCCGGGTGTCCAGGGCCGCGGCCCGCTGTGCGGCGGCGTTGAACATCGCGTAGTTGACGAACGCGGCGAGCATCGCCGCCACCATCACGACGAGCCAGACGATGCTGGAATCGCGCACGGCTCGCCATGCGTCGGGGAAGTCGGAGCGGTGACCGGCGACGAGCACCGCGACGAACCCGAGCACGACGATCCCACCGACGATCACGAGTGGTCGGTTCGTGCGCCGGACGTGCAGCTGCGGATCAGCCGGCTCGATGGACAGGCCGGGCGCGTCGGGGGCGAAGGGCGCGTCGGACAGCTCGGACAGCTCGGGCGCGTCGGGCGCGTCGGACGAGTCGGCGACCATTGGCTGACGATCCTGTCAGGCGAGGCGGTCGGCCGTGGCCCGCGGTGTACCCTCACTGCCCGGCCGGACGGCCAATCGGACGAGGGAGACGGAGCATGTGGCTGCCCTGGGAGACCGCCTTCCAGATCGCTGCGGTACTGCTCGCCGTCCTCGCCGCCGTCGCCCTCGCGACGGCCCGAACGCCTCGGCGTTGGCTGCGGATGGCGCGCACCACGGTTGTCGAGCTCGTCCTGATGTTCACGCTCTACGGCGTCTGGCAGTACGTCCACGAACGCGCGGTGACCAAGTCGGCCGGGGCGATGGACAACGCCCGCGCGCTGTACCGCTTCGAGCAGGCCATCCACCTGCCGAGCGAGCTCTCCGTGCAGCACCTGTTCATCGACCACGGGCGGGTGATGCAGGTCCTGAACATCTACTACGGGGGAGCCCACGTCACCGCCGTCGGGATCCTGCTGGTGTGGCTGTTCGTCCGCCACCGTGACCGCTACTCGCGGGTGCGCAACACGCTGGCCGTGTCGATCGCCGGGTGCCTGTGGGTGCAGCTGATCCCGCTCGCGCCGCCGCGGTTCTTCCCCGACCTCGGCTTCGTCGACGCGGCGCTGCTCTACCACCAGTCGGTCTACGGCGACGGCGGGAGCGGCATCTCCAACCAGGTCGCGGCGATGCCCTCGCTGCACGTCGGTTGGGCCGTGCTGGTCGGCATCGCCGTGGTCGCGATCAGCACGAGCAGGTGGCGCTGGCTGGCCCTCCTGCACCCCGCGCTCACGGTGCTCGCCGTCGTGGCGACGGCGAACCACTGGTGGCTCGACGGTGCCGTCGCGGTGCTGATCCTCGGCGTGGCCTACCTCGTGGTCCGCGCCGGCGAGCTCGGCGTCCGGCGGGTGCGCACGCTCGCGTCCCCCGCTGGACCGCAGGAGGACCTGCTCCCGATCGAGGACCACCCGGCCGAGCAGGAGCCTGCCGGCGCCACGCGTTGAGGCCGATCCGCCGCGCTCAGATCCGCCCTTCGGCGAGCGCCCGGTGGACCATGCCCGACAGCAGCTCGGCCATCTGGTCACGGCCGACGCGGGTGCTGAACGGCGTCGAGTTGAGCAGCCCGAGCGACGCGTGGACCGCGGCGCGCAACAGCGGTCGGTCGACGGGTTCCGCACGGCCGCGAGCGAGGACGTCGACCCACTCCTCCACGTAGCGGCCCTGCAGACGGCGGACCCTGGCACGATCGGCCTCGGAGGCGTGGACGAGGTCGCGGAAGTGGACGGTGATCAGCGCGACGTTGTCGATCGCGAACTCGACGTGGTGCGCGATCAGCCGGTCCAGGGCCTCGGCCGGATCGGCCGCGGTGTCCACCGTCGCCCGAGCGCGCTCGAGGAGACGTTCGCTGATGTCCACGAGCATCTCGCCGAGCAGCGCCTCCTTGCTGTCGAAGTGGTGGTAGAGCGCGGGCCCGGAGACGCCGGCGGCGGCACCGATGTGATCGACGGTGACACCGGCGAAGCCGCGCTCGGCGAACAGTTCGGCGGCGATCTGCAGCAGCTGCTGACGGCGGGGCCGGCGGCCAGCGCGGGCGTCTCGGATGCTGTGCTCGATCCACGGACCGTAGCGCACTGACCTGCACCTCTCGACGGAAAACTGAGTCTGCGTTAAGGTGCGCCCCGTGGGGAACGCAGACGCGGCGCAGCGACGTCGACCGAGCGACGAGTGGCCCGAGCTGCGGTCGGCAATCGCTCCGACGGCGGCCGCGTTCGCCACCAACCGCGCCGCGATGACGGCGCTCGTCGACGAGCTGCGCCGGCGGACCGCCGCAACGGCGCTCGGCGGGCCGGAGTCGTCGCGTCGCCGCCACGTCGAGCGCGGCAAGCTGCTCCCGCGCGACCGCGTCGATGCGCTCCTCGATGCGGGTTCACCGTTCCTCGAGCTGTCCGCGCTCGCCGCGAACGGCATGTACGCCGACGAATCGCCCGGCGCAGGGCTGATCACCGGTGTCGGAAGGATCGCCGGACGGTCGTGCGTGATCGTCGTCAACGACGCCACCGTGAAGGGCGGCACCTACTACCCGATCACGGTCAAGAAGCACCTCCGCGCGCAGGAGATCGCCCTCGAGAACCGGTTGCCGTGCGTGTACCTCGTCGACTCTGGCGGCGCGTTCCTGCCCGAGCAGGACCAGGTGTTCCCGGACCGCGAGCACTTCGGGCGGATCTTCTACAACCAGGCGACGATGTCGTCGCGCGCGATCCCGCAGATCGCGGCGGTCATGGGCTCGTGCACCGCCGGCGGCGCGTACGTGCCGGCGATGAGCGACGAGGCCGTGATCGTGCGCAACCAGGGCACGATCTTCCTCGGCGGGCCGCCACTCGTTCGCGCCGCCACCGGCGAGGTCGTCTCCGCGGAGGACCTCGGCGGCGGCGACGTCCACGCGCGCGTCTCCGGTGTCGTCGACCACCTCGCCGACGACGACCGCGACGCGCTGCAACGAGTCCGCGCCATCGTCGCCAGCCTCCCACCGGCGGCCGCGCCACCATGGCCCGTGGACGTCGAGGTCGCGCCGCCCACCGTCGACCCGACGCAGCTCGACGCGGTCGTGGCCGCCGATCCGCGCACGCCGTTCGACGTGCGCGAGGTGATCGCCCGGATCGTCGACGGCAGTCGGTTCAGCGAGTTCAAGCACGAGTACGGCACCACCCTGGTCACCGGCTTCGCCAGCATCCACGGCCACCCGGTCGGCATCGTCGCCAACAACGGCGTGCTGTTCAGCGAGTCGGCCGTGAAGGGCGCCCACTTCATCGAGCTCTGCGACCGGCGGACGATCCCGCTGCTGTTCCTCCAGAACATCACCGGGTTCATGGTCGGGCGCGACTACGAGGCCGGCGGCATCGCCAAGCACGGTGCGAAGATGGTCACGGCCGTCGCCTGCGCGCGGGTGCCGAAGCTGACGGTGGTGATCGGCGGTTCGTTCGGCGCCGGCAACTACAGCATGTGCGGACGGGCCTACTCGCCCCGGTTCCTGTGGATGTGGCCCAACGCGCGGATCTCGGTGATGGGTGGTGACCAGGCTGCCGCCGTGCTGGCGACGGTGCGCCGCGAGCAGTTCGAGCAGCGCGGCGAGACGTGGTCCACCGACGACGAGGCGGCGTTCCGGGCGCCGATCCGCGCCCAGTACGACCGCCAGGGCGACCCGTACTACGCGACGGCGCGGCTGTGGGACGACGGGATCATCGAGCCGGGCGACACCCGCACGGTGCTCGGGCTCGCCCTCGGTGTCGTCGGCGGCGCGCCGCTCGGCGACGTCAACTACGGAGTGTTCCGGATGTGAGCACGGCGAGCGAGCGCAGGGAGCGAACCAGCAGCACGCGGCCGATCCCGTTCCGGCGCGTGCTCGTCGCCAACCGCGGCGAGATCGCGGTGCGGGTGATGCGCACGCTGCGCCGGCTCGGCATCGGCACGGTCGGCGTGTACAGCGACGCCGACGCGCACGCGCCGCACGTCGCGTTGGCGGACGAGGCGGTGCACATCGGACCGACGGCAGCACGCGAGAGCTACCTCGACATCGCCCGCATCATCGACGCGGCGCGGCGGTCGGGCGCCGACGCGATCCATCCCGGCTACGGCTTCCTGTCGGAGAACCCGGCGCTCCCTCGTGCCTGCGCGGCTGCCGGCATCACGTTCGTCGGCCCGACGGCCGAGGCGATCGAGGCGATGGGTGACAAGATCCGCGCCAAGCGGACTGTCGCCGCCTACGGCGTCCCGGTGGTCCCGGGCCGCGACGAGCGCGGCCTCGACGACGAGCAGTTGCGCGCCGCGGCGATGGAGGTCGGCTTGCCCGTGATGCTCAAGCCGTCGGCGGGCGGCGGCGGCAAGGGGATGCGCCTCGTCACCGAACCCGGCCGCCTCGCGGACGAGATCGCCGCGGCCCGGCGCGAAGCGTTGCGCAGCTTCGGCGACGACACCCTGCTCGTCGAGCGCTACGTCGTCGCGCCACGCCACATCGAGATCCAGGTGATGGCCGATCAGCACGGCAACGTCGTCCACGTCGGCGAGCGCGAGTGCAGCCTGCAACGTCGCCACCAGAAGATCATCGAGGAGGCGCCCTCGCCGTTCGTCACGCCGGGCATGCGTGCCGCGATGGGTGCCCAGGCCGTCGCCGCGGCAGCCGCGTGCGGCTACACGAACGTCGGAACGGTCGAGCTGATCGTGTCCGCGGAACGGCCGGACGAGTTCTTCTTCATGGAGATGAACACCCGCCTGCAGGTCGAGCACCCGGTGACGGAGATGGTCCACGGCATCGACCTCGTCGAGTGGCAGCTGCGCATCGCCGCCGGCGAGGCGCTGCCGTTCACGCAGGCCGAGATCGAGCCGCGCGGCCACGCGATCGAGGCTCGCGTCTATGCCGAGGACCCGTCGAACGGCTTCCTGCCCACCGGCGGGCGGGTTGCCCTGCTGCGGGAGCCGCGCGGCCGCGGGGTGCGGGTCGATTCCGGCCTGTGCGCCGGGCTCGTGGTCGGTTCGGACTACGACCCGATGCTCGCCAAGGTGATCGCCCGCGGCGCCGATCGTGCGGAGGCGCTGGCCCGCCTCGACGCGGCGCTCGCGCAGATCGCCGTGCTCGGTGTCATCACGAACGTGCCGTTCCTGCGCCGGCTGCTGGCCCACCCGGACGTCATCGCCGGCCGGCTCGACACCGAGCTCGTGGAGCGGGCGTTCGCGAGGGTTGCTGCGGATCCCGCGCCGCGCGAGGCGATTGCCGCTGCGGCCGTTCGTTCGCTGCCGACACCGACGAGCGACGACCCGTGGCAGCGCAGCGACGGTTGGCGTCTCGGTCGACGTGCACCGTTGCCGATGCGCGTCGAGGCCGGCAACGCCAGGTCCGGCACCACCACGTCCGGCCCACCCGGCGCAGCCGTGACGCCCGTGACGGTGCAGCGCTCGACCACCGGTTGGCAGGCCACGATCGGCGGGGACCCACCCTTTGACATCACCGTCGAACCGCTCGGCAGCGATGACGACGAGCTCGTGGTCACCGTCGACGGCATCGCCCGGCGGTACCTCGTCGCCGACGTCGGCGACCGCACGTGGCTCGGTGCCGGCGGCGCGGCGTGGGCGATGCACGTCGAGCACCGTTGGCGGTCCGGCACGGCTGGCCGCGCGGTCGAGGCCGACGGGCTGCTGACCAGTCCGATGCCGGGCACGGTGCTGGACGTGCGGGTGGCCGTCGGCGACGCCGTCGTCGTCGGCCAAACGCTGGCGACCGTCGAGGCGATGAAGATGGAGCACCCGCTGAACAGCCGCATCGACGGGGTCGTCGCCGAGCTGCACGCGCAGCCCGGGCAGCCCGTCGCGCTCGGCGACCAGATCGTGCGGGTCGTCCCCGCCCCGAACCCCGAGGTTGAGCAGCCATGAACGAGCAGCGGACGGTCGAGCGATGAGCTGGGGCCTGTCGGACGAGCACGAGGCGTTCCGCGAGGTCGTGCGCGACTTCGCCGAGAAGGAGATCGCCCCGCACGCGGCGCAGTGGGACCGCGAGGCCTACTTCCCCGTGGAAGCCGTGCGGGCCATGGGCGAGCTGGGGTTGTTCGGGCTCGTCTTCCCCGAGGAGTGGGGTGGCTCGGGCGGCGACTTCGCGTCGCTGTGCGTGGCGATCGAGGAGATCGGGCGGGTCGACCAGTCGGTCGGCATCACCCTGTCGGCGGGCGTCGGCCTCGGCGCCAACCCGATCTTCCGGTTCGGCACCGACGAGCAGAAGGCACGCTGGTTGCCCGACCTCGTCGCCGGTCGGCGGCTCGGCGCGTTCGGCCTGACGGAACCCGGCGCGGGCAGCGATGCCGGCGCGACGATCACGAGGGCGACGCCGGTCGACGGCGGCTGGCTGCTCAACGGCGCCAAGGCGTTCATCACCAACTCCGGCAGCGAGCTGACCTCGATCGTCACCGTCACGGCGCGCACCGACGAGGGGATCTCCTGCTTCGTGGTCGAGGCCGGCGCGCCGGGGCTGATCGTCGAGCCGCCGTACCGCAAGATCGGCTGGCACGCCAGCGACACCCATGGCCTGACGCTCGACGACTGTCGGGTCGACGCGGACCAGTTGCTCGGCCAGCCGGGCGCCGGCTTCCGCAACTTCCTGACCATCCTCGACGACGGACGCATCGCGATCTCGGCGCTCGCGCTCGGCTGCGCGCGGGCGTGCCTCGAGCACTCGGTCGCGTACGCGCAGGAGCGACAGGCGTTCGGCGGTCCGATCGGACGCAACCAGAGCATCGCCTTCGCCCTCGCCGATCTGGCGGTCGCTGTCGAGAACGCCCACAACCTCGTCTACAAGGCGGCGTGGCTGAAGGACAAGGGGCAGCCGTTCGGTCCCGCGGCGGCGATCGCCAAGCTCTACTCGACGGAGGCCGCAGTCGCCGCCACACGGACCGCGACGCAGGTGTTCGGCGGCGCCGGGTTCATCGAGGAGACGACCGTGGCGAGGATGTACCGGGACGCCAAGATCCTCGAGATCGGCGAGGGCACGAGCGAGATCCAACGGCTGGTCATCGCCCGCCACCTCGGTCTCCCGGTGTCCTGAGCGACGACGTGCGCTGTGCCGGCTGGTGGTGGCCACCGACGAGGTCGTGCGCAGTGCCCCCGGAGGGTTGCGACGACCTGGCCGTGATCGCGGTGCCGCCGCGGTGATCGTTGTGGGTGGAGACGATCCGGCCGCTACGTTCGTGCTCGTGCCCGAGCCGTCCATGTTCGAACCGAACGCCGACGAGCTGCTGGCCAACAACGAGCGCTACATCGCGACGTTCAGCGACCACGATCTCGCGTTGCGACCCCGCCGGCGCCTCGCCGTGGTCGCGTGCATGGACAGCCGGATGGACATCTTCGAGATGCTCGGCCTCGATCACGGCGACGCGCACATCATCCGCAACGCAGGCGGCGTGGTCACCGACGACGTGATCCGCTCGCTGGTGCTGTCGCAACGGCTGCTCGACACCGTCGAGATCATCCTCCTCCACCACACCGACTGCGGGTTGCAGAAGGTCACCGGCGAGGAGTTGAAGGACGAGCTCGAGGCGGAGACGGGCGTCCGCCCGTCGTGGGCGCTGGAGAGCTTCAAGGATCCGGCGCAGGACGTGCGCCAGTCGATCCGCCGCCTCCAGCTCAACCCGTTCATCGCCCACAAGGACCACATCCGCGGCTTCGTCTACCAGGTCGAGGACGGCCGACTCGTCGAGGCGACCATCTGACACAGGCGCCGCGCTCTGAGGAAACTCCAAGACGACGCCCAGTCGTGGGTGAGACCCGTCGCGGAGAGTGGCTCCCATGGCGATGATCCTCACCCCCCACGCGGACCTGCACGACGCCCAGGTGATCGACGCGACGGACGAGCTGGTCCCCGCGGGAGCGAACCTCGAGCCCGAAGGCGGGCAGGCCGGGCGTTGGCGGCTGCGCTCGTGGCGCGCGAGACCGGACGACCCGGGCTGGGCTCGACCGGCGTTGTTGGTGCTGCTCGCCGGCACGGCCGTGCTGTACATCTGGGGCCTCGGCGCCTCCGGGTGGGCGAACTCGTTCTACTCCGCGGCAGCCCAGGCAGGCTCGCAGAGCTGGAAGGCGCTGTTCTTCGGATCGAGCGACGCCAGCAACTTCATCACCGTCGACAAGCCGCCCGCCGCGCTGTGGATCATGGGATTGTCGGTCAGGGTCTTCGGCCTCAGCTCGTGGAGCATCCTCGTCCCCGAGGCGCTGATGGGCGTCGCCTCGGTCGGCGTCCTCGCTGCCACGGTCAAGCGCTGGTTCGGCGCGCCCGCCGGCCTGCTCGCCGGTGCGGTGCTCGCGCTGACGCCGATCGCGACGCTGATGTTCCGGTTCAACAACCCCGACGCGATGCTCGTGCTGGTGCTGACGATCGGCGCCTACTGCATGACGCGGGCGCTGGAGGACGCCAAGGGCCGGTGGCTGTACATCGCCTTCGCGCTCGTCGGGCTCGGGTTCCTGACGAAGATGCTGCAGGCCGTGCTCGTGCTGCCGGCGTTCGGTCTCGTGTACCTGATCGCCGCACCGACCGGGCTGTTCCGGCGGATCCGCCAGCTCGTCGTCGCGACGGTGGCGTTCGTCGCCGCGATCGCCTGGTGGGTGGCGATCCTCGAGCTCGTGCCCGCTTCCGCCCGCCCGTACATCGGCGGATCGCAGAACAACAGCGTGCTCAACCTGATCTTCGGCTACAACGGCTTCGGGCGCCTCACCGGCAACGAGACCGGCAGCGTCGGTGGGGGTGGCGGCGGCACCGGGATGTGGGGCGCCACCGGCTGGCTGCGCCTGTTCAACAACGAGTTCGGCGGACAGGCCTCCTGGCTGCTGCCGGCGGCGCTCGGGCTGCTCGTGGTCGGACTGCTCGTGACGCTGCGCGCCAAGCGCACGGATCGCACCCGCGCCGCACTGATCCTGTGGGGTGGCTGGCTGCTGGTCACCGCCATCACGTTCAGCCTCGGCCAGGGCATCATCCACCCGTACTACACGGTCGCGCTCGCCCCGGCGATCGGTGCGCTGGTCGGCATCGGCGCCGTCACCCTGTGGCGTGGCCGCGCGAACCTCCTCGCCCGGATCGGGCTCGCCACGGTGATCGCCGTCAGTGGATGGTGGACCTTGCGGCTGCTCGACCGGACGCCGAACTGGAACTCGTGGCTGCAGCCGTTGGTCATCGTCGCCAGCGTGGTCGCCGTCGTCGGCGTCCTCGCGGCGGACCACATCGGTCGCGCCGCCGTGACGGTCGCGCTCAGCGCCGCCGTGCTGGCGGGGCTCGTCGCCCCTGCGGCCTCGTCGATCGCCACCGCGGCGACGCCACACAGCGGAGCCATCCCGTCGGCGACACCCTCTGCAGGAAGCGGCTTCGGTCCGGGTGGTGGCGCCCG
>JAODBQ010000012.1 GCA_025464045.1 Ilumatobacteraceae bacterium | reverse complement strand
GATCGAGCCGGCGCCGACGCCGACCTTGACGGCATCTGCCCCGGCATCGGCGAGCGCGTCGACGCCTTCCTCGGTGACGACGTTGCCGGCCACGATCGGCAGGTCCGGCCACGACGCCTTGATCCGTTCGATCGCCTTGATCACCCCGGCCGAGTGGCCGTGCGCGGTGTCGATGGCGACGGCGTCCACCTTGCGGTCGACGAGCGCCTCGACCCGCTCCTCCAGATCGGCGCCGACGCCGACGGCAGCGGCACAGCGCAGCCGGCCGCCACCGTCGCGGGTGGCGTTGGGGAACTCCTGACGCTTGAGGATGTCCTTCACCGTGATCAGACCGATCAACCGGTTCTGCGCGTCGACGAGCGGCAGCTTCTCGATGCGGTGCAGTTGCAGCGTGGCCTTCGCCTCCTCCAGCGTCGTGCCCTCGCCGGCGGTGATCAGACCGCTGGACGTCATGAACTCGCTGACGGGTCGATCGAAGTCGGCGCCACTGCAGAACCGGATGTCGCGGTTGGTGAGGATCCCGACGAGGTGGCCGTCGACGTCGGTGATCGGCACGCCGCTGAAGCGGAAGCGGTGCATCAGGTCCTCGGCATCCTGCAGCGAGGCGGTCGGGCGCAGCGTGACGGGGTCGGTGATCATTCCGCTCTGGCTGCGCTTGACCTTCTGCACCTCGGTGGCCTGGTCCGCGATGGAGAGGTTGCGGTGGATCACGCCGATGCCGCCTTCGCGGGCGAGGGCGATCGCCATGCGCGACTCGGTGACCTTGTCCATCGCGGCCGAGACGATCGGTACCGCCAGCGTGATCCCCGCCGCGAAGGTGGCTGCGGTGTCGACCGTGTCGGGGAGGACGTCGCTGTAGCCGGGCACGATGACGACGTCGTCGAACGTGAGGGCTTCGAACCGATCGAACAGCTTGGCGTTGTCCGGATTGCTCATGGGGGGCCTCCATTGTCGCAGAGATGGGCAAGGGTCTCGACGAGCAACCGGTGCTCGACGACGTGCATCCGCTCGGTCAGCGCATCGAGCGATTCCTCGGGGTGCATCTGGACCTCGACGTGGTCGATCACCGGTCCGTCGTCGACGCCCTCGTCGACGATGTAGTGCATCATCACGCCCGTACGCGTCCGCGTGCCGAGCCTGGTCTCCTGATAGGCCCTGCGGATGGCGTCCGCACCGCGCAACTCGCCCGGCAGCGATGGGTGGATGTTGACGACCTGCTTGGGGAAGTGGTGCAGGAAGCTCATCGAGAGGATCCGCATCCATCCGGCGCAGACCACGAGGTCCGGGTTCCAGGCGAGGACCGCGTCGGCGAGACGGGCGCCGTACTCGCCACGCGTCTCGACGCTGACGGGGGCGGTGCCGACGTGGATCGCGGGCACCCCGGCCTGGCGCGCACGCGCCAGTGCGATGGACTCTGACTTGTTCGACACGACGGCGACCACGGCGGCCGCGATCTCGCCCGAGGCGCAGGCGTCGAGGATGGCCTGCAGGTTGGTGCCCTCGCCGGATGCCAGCACCACCAGCCGCTTCACGCCAGGTGCACCTTGCCGCCCCCGGCGACGAGCTCGCCGATCATCCAGCTCGGCTCCGGGATCGTGCGCTGCACCGCATCGGCGTCGGCAGCCGCACAGATCACGATCATCCCGATCCCCATGTTCAGCGTGCGGTACAGCTCGAACGTGTCGAACCGGGTGGCCGCCTCGCGCACCAGGCGGAACAGCGGCGGGATCGGCCAGGCATCGAGGTGGACGACGGCGTCGCACGAATCGGGGAGCACACGGGGCAGGTTCTCGGGGATCCCGCCGCCGGTGATGTGGGCGAGCGCCTTGACCTGGCCGCCGTCGAGCACGCCGCGTAGCACCGGCAGGTAGCTGCGATGCGGTTCCAGCAGCGCGTCGGCGAGCGGCCGGTCGAGCCCGGCCGGGGTGGCGTCCATCGGCAGCCACTGGAACACCTTGCGCAGCAGCGAGTAGCCGTTCGTGTGCGGGCCACTGGAGCCGAGCCCGATGAGCACGTCACCCGGAGCGACATCGCCACGCGGCAGCAGGTTCGCCCTGTCCACGGCGCCGATCAGGGTGCCGGCGATGTCGAAGGCACCGGGCGAGTAGACGCCGGGCATCTCCGCCGTCTCGCCACCGAGCAGCGCGCAGCCGGCTTCGGCGCACGCTTCGGCCATGCCGGCGACGACCTCGGCCACGTGGTCCGCGTCGATCCGGCTGGCGGCGATGTAGTCGAGGAAGAACAGCGGGTGCGCACCCTGGACGAGGACGTCGTTGATGCAGTGGTTGACGATGTCCTTGCCGACGCCGTGGTGACGGCCGAGACGCGCGGCGAGCTCGACCTTCGTGCCGACCCCGTCGGTGGAGGCGACGAGCACCGGCTCGTCCATCTCCTTCAGGGCCGCGCCGCTGAACGTACCGCCGAAGCTGCCGAGCCCGTGGAGCACGGCCGGACCATGCGTCCGCTCGACGGCGGCCTTCATCTGCTCGACCGCGCGCACGCCCTCGTCGATGTCGACGCCGGCCGCGGCATAGGACATCAGCTCGGCGCCGACGGCCCGCCAGCCGATGTCGCGGCGGACCTGCATCCCGTCGAAGCTGATGTCGGCGAGGCGGGCGTACGCGTGGTCGCGTGCCGCGCCGAGGTCGTCGCCGAGCCCGGTGACCGCGAGCACTCGTCCGCCGGTGACCACGCTGCCGTCGGTGCCGGCTTCGAAGACGATCGCATGCACGGTCTCGCCGACGTCGAGCGGGGAGACGTCGAACAGGTCGAGGATCACTGCGCCGAGCTCCGGCGCGCCGGGGTAGCCAGCGGCGGCGGCGACCACGGTGCACGCCGCGCCGTCGAGCACCTCGACGGACGTCTCGGCGAGGCGGCCGTTGCAGCACGCCAGGGCCAGCTCGGCGAGGTCCGACTCGAGCAGCGGCAGCACCGCTTGCGCCTCCGGATCGCCGAAGCGGCAGTTGAACTCGAGCAGTCGCGGACCATCCTCGGTGAGCATCAGCCCGGCGTACAGCACGCCCACGTACGGCGTGCCCGCGGCGGCGAAGTGGTCGAGCACCGGCTGGATGAAGCGTGCGGTGAGCTCGCTGGCGCGATGCGGCACCGGGGCGGGCGCGTACGCACCCATCCCGCCGGTGTTCGGGCCGGCGTCGCCCTCGGCGAGGCGCTTGTGGTCCTGGGCGATGGGCAGCGGCGTGGCCGTGGTGCCGTCGCAGAGCGCCATCAGGCTGCACTCGGGGCCGGTGAGGCGCTCCTCGACGACGATCGGGCCGCGGGCCGCGAGCTCGCGTATGGCCGCCTCGGTGGCGGCCGGCGACTGCGGCACGATCACGCCCTTGCCGGCTGCCAACCCATCCAGCTTGACGACCACCGGGCGGCCGAGCTCGTGCCACCAGGCCAGTGCCTCGGTGGCCGACTCCGTGCGCACGAACGCCGGCGACGGCAGGCCCAGCTGCTGGGCGAGGGCGCGGGTGTAGCCCTTCGAGCTCTCCAGCCGGGCGAGCGCGGCGGTCGGCCCGAAGCACGGCACGCCGCGGCGCGCGCACTCGTCGGCGACCCCGGCGACGAGGGCACCCTCCGGGCCGACGATCACGAGGTCCGCATCGAGCGGGTCGTCGGGCAGGTCGGCGACGACTGCGACGTCGTGGCCGTTGCGACGGCACGCCCAGGCGATGGCCGCCTCACGGCCACCGCCACCGATCACCAGCACCCTCACGACAGGACACCCTCGAAGCTCAGCTTGGGCGGCGCGTCGCTGACCTCGATCGGGTACCGACCGGTGAAGCACGCGTTGCAGTAGCCGGGCGCGCTGTCGCTGACGGCCCGCATCATCCCGTCGAGCGAGAGGAAGGCGAGCGAGTCGGCACCGATGTGCTGGCGCATCTCCTCGATGCTGAGCCGGGCGGCCATCAGGTCCCCGTCGTGGCCCATGTCGACACCGAAGTGGCAGGGATGGGTGATCGGCGGGCAGGTGATCCGCAGGTGCACCTCGGCAGCGCCCGCTTCGCGGATCAGCTTGACGAGCGGCCCGGCCGTGGTCCCACGGACCAGCGAGTCGTCGATCATCACGACCCGCTTGCCAGCGAGGTTCTCCGCAAGCGCGTTGAACTTCATCGCCACACCGCGGTCGCGCAGCTCCTGGGTGGGCTCGATGAAGGTCCGCCCGATGTAGCGGTTCTTGATCAGCCCGTCGTTGTGCGGGATGCCGCTGGCCCGGCTGTAGCCGATCGCCGCCGGGATCGAGGAGTCCGGGACGGGGATGACGACATCCGCCTCGACGGGTGACTCGGCGGCGAGCTCCTCGCCGAGGCGCTGGCGCACGTGGTGCATGTTCCGTCCGGCCCAGACGCTGTCGGGACGGGAGAAGTAGACGAACTCGAACGTGCAGCGCGCCGATCCGGCGGCGGGCGTCAGTGCCTGACGGCGGTGCAGCTCTGCGCCGCGCAGGGTGACGATCTCGCCCGGCCCGACCTCGCTGATGTCCACGCAACCGAGCGTGTTCAGCGCGCACGTCTCCGAGGCGACGGCGTATCCGCCACGTGGCAACCTCCCGACGTGCAACGGGCGGAAGCCCCACGGATCGCGCACCGCGATCACGCGGTCGTCGACGAGCATCACCAGCGAGTACGCGCCCTTCCAGGCCGGCAAGGTGCGCTCGAGGCGATCCTCCCAGGTCTTGCCGCCGGCGGCGGCGAGCATCAGCGTGAGCACCTCGGTGTCGCTGGTGGCGGTGAGCCCGAACCCGCGTCCGAGCAGCTCCTCGCGCAGCGCGGAGGCGTTGACCAGGTTGCCGTTGTGGCCGAGGGCGAGCGGGCCGTGCATCGTCTCGACGAGGAACGGCTGGATGTTGCGCAGCGCGTTGGCCCCGGTGGTGCTGTAGCGGGTGTGGCCGATGCCGTGGTAGCCCGACAGTCCCGCCATCGTCGCCGGTGTGAAGACGTTCGACACGAGGCCGCTGTCCTTGTGCATGCGCACCCGGCTGCCGTCGCTGACGGCGATCCCGGCGGCTTCCTGGCCGCGGTGCTGCAGCGCGAACAGGCCGAAGAAGACGATCTGGGCGATGCCCTCGCCGTCGGGGGTCGAGACGCCGAACACACCGCACTCCTCGTGCGGTACGTCGTCGCCGTCGTCGAACGGGTGCGCTCGGTCAGTGAGCATGGTCGAGGACCTCCGTGATCCGTTCGGCGACCGGGTAGCGGCCGCGCACGAACAGGCGCCCGGTGAGCCGTTCGTAGGCATCGATGTAGCGGGCGGACGTCTCGGCCCAGACCGCCTCGCCGAGCGCCGGCGGTTCGCCGTCGCCGCGGTAGCCGGCCGCGAGCAGGGCGCGCCGCACGATCTCCTTGTCGAGGCTCTCCGGCTCGGCTCCATCGGCGACGCGCGTCGCGTAGGAGTCGGCGATCCAGTAGCGCGAGGAGTCGGGGGTGTGCATCTCGTCGATGACCAACAGTGTGCCGTCGTCGGTGAGCCCGAACTCGTACTTCGTGTCGGCGAGGATCAGACCGGCTGCGCCGGCCACCTGCTGGCCGCGGGCGAACAGGGCCAACGCCACCCGCTGGACCTCGTCCCACAGCGCCGGAGCGACCAGACCGCGGTCGCCGACGTCGACGCACGAGAGGGGTTCGTCGTGGCCGCCGTGATCCGCCTTGGTCGTGGGCGTGACGATCGCTGCCGGCAACGGCGTGTTCTTGAGGAGTCCGTCCGGGAACGGGTGCCCGTAGATGGTGCGCGCCCCGTCGGCGTACTGCTGCCACAGCGAGGTCGAGGTCACGCCGGTGATGAAGCCGCGCACGACGACCTCCACCGGCAGCGGGGCAGCGGTGCGGGCCAGCAGCACGTTCGGGTCCGGGACGTCGATGACGTGGTTGCCGACGATGTCCGCGGTCTGCGCGAACCACCAGGCAGCGAGCTCGTTGAGGACCTGGCCCTTGTAGGGCACCCCGTGGATGACCCGGTCGAACGCCGACAGGCGGTCGGTGGTGACGAACAGCCGATGGTCCCCGGACGCGTACGAGACGCGCACCTTGCCGTCCCGACGGTCGGGCAGCGGCAGATCGATCTCCATGAACGGTGGCGGCAGCTCGTGCACCGGTGCGGGCATTCGTCAGCGCTCCTTCGCGAAGCGGACGCCCTGCTCGAACAGCGGCAGGCCGGAGCGGTGGCGATCACCGGTGGCGTGGCGGGTGAACGCCGGGTTTTGTCGGGCGATGACGTGGTTCTCCGGGTGCGGCATCAGCCCCAGCACCAGCCCGGACCGGTCGCAGACCCCGGCGATGTCGCTGACCGATCCGTTGGGGTTGGTGCCGACGTAGCGCAGGGCCACCTGGCCGGACGCCGCGAGCCCGTCCGGGTCCGGGTGCACGTACCGGCCCTCGCCGTGTGCGACCGGGCAGTCGATCCGGTCGAGTCCGCTGGTCCAGATGCAGTGGCTGGCAGGCTGGGCGGCGACCGAGACCCAACGGCAGTGGAACCGGCCGTCGGCGTTGTGGCCGAGCGCTCCCGGCAGCAACCCGGCCCGGGTGAGCACCTGGAAGCCGTTGCAGATGCCGATGACGGGCTTCGACGCGGCCACGAACGCGCCGAGTGCATCGCCCAACCGGTGCTCCAGCTCCAGCGCCCACATCCTCCCGGCGCCGAGTGCGTCGGCGTAGCTGAACCCGCCGGCAACGACCAGCATCTGCGCGCCGTCGAGCAACGTCGGATCCTCGACGAGCTCACCGAGCAGCGTGACCCGGGGCTCGGCGCCGGCGAGATCGAGGGCGAACGCGGCGTCGCGATCCCGGTTCGTGCCGGGCGCGGCGAGCACCATCGCTACGGGGCGACTCACGTTCCCACCCGGGAGAACGCGGCGGTGGCGACGGCGAGCGTGACCAGCTGACGGCCGACGGCGGTGGTGAAGCACAGCTCCTGCTCGACGGTGACCCGGCCGAGCACCAGCACCGGCTCGGCGAGCTGCTCCACGAGCCACGGGACGTCGGCGTCGGCCAGCTCGCAGACGAACCGGCCCGTCGACTCGCCGAACAGCATCGTGACCTGGTCGACGTCGCGTCCGCCGGCACGCCCGCCCGTCTGCGCAGTGGTGAGATCGACCGTCGCGCCGAGGCGGCCACCGATCGCCATCTCGGCGACGGCGACGGCGACGCCGCCCTCGCTGACGTCGTGGCAGGCGGCGATTCGGCCGGTCATCAACGCTGCGTGCAGGCGTCGGTAGCGGTTCGGCGCATCGGGATCCGGCGCGGGGACGACCCCGTTGCCGCCACGCAG
>JAODBQ010000692.1 GCA_025464045.1 Ilumatobacteraceae bacterium | reverse complement strand
CTGCTGTCGTACGAGGACGGCACGGCAGGCGCCTTGCTGACACCGGAGATCATCATCCTCGGGCCGACCAGCACCGTCGCCGACGCGCTCGCCGAGATCCGCGACCCGGACTGGTTGGTGAGCATCGCCGCCCAGGTCTTCGTGGTCCAGCCGCCGTACAAGCCGCCGACCGGCACGTACCTCGGCGTCGTGCACTTCCAGCGGCTGCTGCGCGAACCACCGAACACCCCGCTCGGGCAGTGCCTGGAGCACGAGCCGACGATCTCCCCCGACCTCCCCGAACGCGACGTCGCCGAGCGGCTCGCCAGCTACAACATGCTCGCGGTCGGCGTCACCGACTCGAGCGAGCGGCTGCTCGGGGCGATCACCGTCGATGACGTGCTCGACCGCACCCTGCCCACCGGCTGGCGGCAGCGCCGGAGGGTCGCCGCGTTCACCGGCACAGCGCCGCGCAGCATCCCCGGGGCGCCGTGAAGCGCAACGACGACCTCACCGCCCCTCGCCACGACTCACGATTCGGTTTCAAGTTCGACCCGGAGGCGTTCGGCCGGTTCGCCGAGACGATCGCGCGCACGCTCGGCACCGCCCGCTTCCTCGCCTTCCAGACCGCCGTCGTGGTGGTCTGGATCGCCATCAACGTCGGCCTCATCATCCTGCGCTGGGACCCGTACCCGTTCATCCTGCTCAACCTGGCGTTCAGCACCCAGGCCGCCTACGCGGCGCCCCTGATCCTCCTCGCCCAGAGCCGCCAGGAGCGGCGCGACCGCGTCCAGACCGACAACGACCGGCGCACCGCCGAGCGCACCCAGACCGACACCGAGTTCCTCGCCCGCGAGTTGGCGGGCGTGCGCCTCGCGCTGCGCAACGTGCCGACCACCGGCGATCTCGAGGATCAGATCGAGCGCGTCGTCACCGCGATGGACCGCGTCGTCGAACGCCTCGACCGGATCGAAGGGAACGACGGCACCGAACGGACCGAGGCGACCGCCGACGCGACCAAACCTGACGATGCGGCCGATCCGGCCGACGCACCGGAGCCTGACGACGCGCTGAAGCCCGCCGACGCCTGACCCGGGTCAGTGCACGAGGCGCTGCAGCAGCCGCAGCGTGGCGGCGATGTACTCCTGCGAGCTGACCAGCGCGGCCAGGTGGTCGGCCCCGATCTCCTCGATCACGGCATCGAGCGCGGCCGCCAGCTCGCGCTGACGCTTCGGCTTGACGAGCCGGTCGTTCGTGGTGATCAGCGAACCGGCGGGCACCGCGAGCGCGCCGGCCCACGGTCGCGCGTCGAAGCGGCCGATCGCCTGGCCCGCCTGCACCAGGGCGAACGCATCGTTGCGGTGCAGCTCCCCCGCCAGCCACGGCGAGTAGACCGCCATCGGATGTCCCTCGCCGAGGATCTTCCTGATCGCCAGGCGAACCCATCGCGGGTACGCCCACGAGCGCAGCACCGGGCTGACGACGCGGACGGTCTTCCACCGCAGCCGCTCCGGCAGCGTCTCGTTCCAGTCGAGCGCGGTGGCCTGCACGATCAGCGCCTGCACGAGCTCGGGGTGAGCCCGCGCGAGGAGCAGGCTGATCGGTCCCCCCATGCTGTAGCCGACGCTGACCACCCGCTCGATGCCGAGCGCGCGCACCAAGCCGGCCGCATCCTCGGCGGCATCCTCCAACGTGAACGGCGTGCCCGGGCGCATCCCCCGACCGTGCCCGCGATGGTCCGGGGCGACGAACGAGTAGCGCTGCGCGAGCGCCTCGTACGCGGCGAAGAACTGCAGGTCCGCGCTGGCCGTCCAACCATGCAGCAGCAGCAGCGTCGGGGCTGCCGGATCGGGGTGACGGTGGTGCCGAAAGAACATCTCGCCCCGCCCGGGGACCACGAGGGTCCGCCCCTCGGGCAGCCACGGCAGCACCGGCTCGACGGCGCGGATCTGGTTCACCACGTGGTCGGCCTCGGCACGCCGGTGAACTCCTCGACGGTCACGCCGAAGCGGGAGGCACGACCGAGCAGGTCGGCGGCGATCAGGCCGCGGCCGCCGGGCGTGTGCACACCACCGGCGACGACATGTTCCGCACACGCCAGTGCGCTTGCCGCGCTCACCGCCGCCGCGAGGCCGGCGGCGCGCCCCGATGCACCGGCGATCATGGTCGTGCGTGCCCCGGAGTGCAGTGCACCGCGCGCCTCGACCCGGACCGCACCGGTGTTGCCGCCGACGTGCGGTGGCCGCAGCATCGGCAGGCGCGACGTGAGACGATCGCGCCGGGTAGCAGCGACCTTCGCGCTCACCCGCTGGACCTCGGGGAACGAACGGTGCATCAGCACGGGGTCGGCGTGCGCGGAGCGGTAGCAGTCGGCAGCGCCCGACGTGCCGGGGAACCAGCACAGCTCGCGCCCGCTGCCACCTGGACGCAAGATCCACTCGCCGTCGTGCCACCCGAGCGACCGGCTGCCGAGGGCATCGTGGTGGCGTCGCGCGCACGCCGGTCCGCCGGTGCCGTTGACCGCCACGTGCAGCTCCTCGACCACGTCGAGCTGGTCGGCGAGGTAGCGCGCCAGCAGCCCCGACAGGCCGGGAGCCATGGCCGCGCCGACGACGAGCGGGATGCCCAGCTGCGTGGC
>JAODBQ010000690.1 GCA_025464045.1 Ilumatobacteraceae bacterium | reverse complement strand
CCGGCGCGAGCTCGCACACGAAGCGGCCGCTCGACTCGGCGAAGAGCATCGACACGGCGTCGATCCCGGTGGAGGTGACGTCGAGGGCGAGTCCGAGCTGGCCGCCGATCGCCATCTCGGCGACCGCCACGGCGACGCCACCCTCGCTGACGTCGTGGCAGGCGGCGATCCGCCCGCTGCGCAGCGCGAGGTGCAGCCGGCGGTAGCGCGCCGGCGAGTCGGGGTCGGGTGCGGGCACGACGCTGCGCGAGCCGGCGGGACCGCCGAGCAGCTCGAGGTGGCTGCCACCGAACTCGGCGCGGCTGCGCCCGAGGACCACCAGGACGTTGCCGGCCTGCTTGAGGTCCGGCGTGATCACCCGGTTCGCGTCGGGTACGTGGGCGACCGCCGTGATCACCAGCGTCGGCGGGACCGCGTGGCGGAGCCCGTCGGTGCCGAGGTACTCGTTGTTCAGCGAGTCCTTGCCGCTGACGAACGGGGCGTCGTTGATGACCGACGCGTCGCAGCAGCCGCGCACCGCGACCACGAGCTCGCCGAGCGTCTCCGGGCGTCGTGGATCGCCCCACGAGAAGTTGTCGAGCAGGGCGATCCTGGCGGGGTCGGCGCCGACGGCGACGACGTTGCGGATCGCCTCGTCGACGACGGCGTGGGCCATCCGCTCCGGGTCACGCGACCCGAACCACGGGTTGACGCCGATGCCGATGGCCAGGCCGTGGGTGTCGGCGGGACGGGCGAGCACCACGCCGTCGGCCGGACCGCTGGCGTCGGGCCCGACCATCGGGCGCACGACGGTCGAGCCGAGGATCTCGTGGTCGTAGCGGTGGACGATCTCCGCCTTCGAGGCGATGTTCGGGTGCGACAGCAGCGCGAGCAGCGTCGGGACGACGTCGACTCCCGTCGGCGCGGGCGCCTCGTCCCGGTTCGGGGTGGGCAGGACGGCGGCCATCGTCCGTTGCGGACGACCGTCGTGTAGGAACGCGGTGTCCATCTCGGCCACCACCTGGGCGCCGGCACGCACCCGCAGCACGCCGTCGCCGCTGAAGGCGCCGAGGGCCGTCGCCTCGACACCGTGGCGGGCGCAGCGCCGCACGACCTCGTCGACCGAGGCGGGCGGGACGGCGAGCACCATCCGCTCCTGCGCCTCGCTGAGCCAGATCTCCCACGCGGCGAGGCCCGGGTACTTCAGCGGGGCGAGCAGCACGTCGACGTCCGCGCCGACGCGCTCGGCCATCTCGCCGACGGCCGACGAGAGCCCGCCGGCGCCGCAGTCGGTGATCGCGGTGTACAGGCCGTGGAGCTCGTCCAACGCGTCGATGAGCAACTGCTCGACGATCGGGTCGCCGATCTGCACGCTGGCCCCGGCGACGTCGCCGGTGGTCGCATCCATGGTCGCGCTGGAGAAGGTCGCCCCGCGCAGACCGTCGCGACCCGTGCGCCCGCCGAGGACGAGGACGAGGTCGCCGGGTTGCGGGCCCGGTAGCGGGGGGACGTCGCGCGCGGTGCCGATGCAGCCGCAGTAGACGAGCGGGTTGGCGACGTAGCCGCGGTCGTAGAGCACGGCGCCGGCGACGGTGGGCAGGCCGATCTTGTTGCCGTAGTCGGCGACTCCGGCGACCACCCCGGCCGCGATGAGCCGGGGGTGGAGCACTCCGTCGGGGAGATCGGCCGTGGGCAGGTCGGTGGGGCCGAAGCAGAGCACGTCGGTGATCGCGATCGGGCGGTGCGCCGCACCCATGACGTCGCGGATGACGCCGCCGACGCCCGTGTTCGCACCACCGAACGGCTCGATCGCCGACGGGTGGTTGTGGGTCTCGGCCTTCACCGCGATCGTGGTGCCTTCGCTGAACGAGACGATTCCGGCGTTGCCGACGAACGCGCTGCGCAGGAACGGCGCGGCGATCGCGTCCGTCGCGTCGCGCAGCTGGCGCAGCAGGGGAGTGATCGTGGCACCCGAGTCGGTGGTGATCCGGGCGCGGAACGTCTTGTGCGCGCAGTGCTCGCTCCACGTCTGGGCCAGCATCTCCAGCTCGACGTCGGTCGGTTCGCGCCCGGCGCTGCGGTAGTGATCGGCGATCGCGACGAGCTCCGCGGGATCCAGCGACATCCCCCGCTCCACGTTCAGCGCGGCGAGCGCCGCAGGGTCGAGACCGGTGATCGCCACCGTCGGCGCGAACGCGTCGCCGGGTCCTGCGGCGCTGTCGATGAACGTCGGCTCGATCGGCGCCGGCGCCCACCGCTCGATCACCTCGTTGGCCAGCAGGCGGCGTGCCAGCAGCCGCATCGAGACCTCGTCGATGTCGCCGTCGATGGCGAAGTGGGTGCCGGTTGCGGCATCGCCGATGACGACCCCGATCGTGTCCGCTCCGAGCCGCACCGCATCGGCGACGGCATCGGTCACACCTGGGAGGACGGCCTTCTCCAGCCCGTCCACGGGCACGGACCAATCCGCCTGCTGGAGCAGCGGGTCGACGAGCAGCGTCTCCATCCGGCGGCGACCGTCGTCGTCGAGATCGGCCGCGAAGAAGACCACGTCGGCGACATCGATCCAGGTCACCGCCGTCACGCCGAGGGCGTGTGCACTCTCGGTGAGCGCCACCGAACGCGGGTCGCGCCCGAGGGAACGGATCGTTACACGGGATCCTCCGGCCACCTCGATCAACCTACGAGTGGCGTCTCCCACAGCGCTCGAACGTAGACGAAAAGTAAGTGCGTGGCGGTGATGGCACGAACCCCGTGCGAGTGCTTCGGTACCGTGAGCTGGGTGACTCGACTGATGCTGGTGCGCCACGGGGAATCGAACTCCACCGTCGGCCGGATGATCGGCGGCTACCGCTCGTGCACGGGTCTGTCCCCGCTCGGTCGGCGCCAGTCGGAGGCGCTCCACGACCGCTGGGCGGCCCATCGGGAGATCGAGCCGGACGCCGTCATCGCCACGAACTACGCCCGGGCCCAGGAGACGGCGCGCCTCGTCGCCGCCGGGTTCTCGTGGCCGGAGATCGAGATCGACGAGGGCTTCGGCGAGCACGATCCCGGCCCCGACTGCGACGGGCTGAGCTTCGCCGAGTACACCGAACGGTTCGAGATCGGGATCGAGGCCTGGCAGGCGGGCGATCCGTTCGCCGTCACGTTCCCGGGCGGGGAGACGGTCGCCGCGTTCCACTACCGGGTCGGGGTGTCACTGGCGGCAGTGCTCACCGCCCACGCCGGCGAGAGCGTGCTGGTGTTCTGCCACGGCGGGGTCATCGACGCCGTGCTCCGCCAGGCGTTCCGGGCGCCGGCGATGGGAGGGTTCGAGACGTTCACGACCAACACCTCGATCACCGAGCTGGAGCTCGTCCGCCCCGGCCTGTGGCGGCTGATGCGGTACAACGACGCCGCGCACCTGGTCGAGCTGCCGGTGTCGACGATGTCGATCACCGGTGACTGAGGTCGGCGCGGTGAGCAGCGCGCCGTCGACGGATCCGGATGCCGGTGTCGCTGCCGGTGTCGGTGTCGGCGTCGTCGATGTCGTCGTCGTCGGCGGGGGATCGGCGGGCGCGGTGCTCGCGGCGCGGCTGAGCGAGGATCCGAGGCGGACGGTGCTGCTGCTCGAAGCCGGTCCCGATCACACCGCTGCCGCCACGCCAGCCGAGATCGCCGGGCCGTCGTTCATCGAAGCGATGGGCCTCGCCGGGCGCACCTGGCCCGATCTCGTCGCCAGCCGCAGTGCCGGGCAGGCACCGCGCCCGTACGTGCGCGGACGCGGGATCGGAGGGTCGTCGGCGATCAACGCGATGGTCGCGCTGCCCGGCGAGCCCGACGACTACGACGAGTGGGAACGCCGCTTCGGCTGCGCGGGTTGGAGCTGGCGCGAGGTCTCGCCGTGGTTCGCACGCATCCCGATCCCGCTCCACGTCGCCTCGCCGCTCGAGCGCGGTGCGGTGAGCGACGCGCTCCTCGCCGCCGACCGCGATGCGCACCCGGTCCACCTGACCCGCCGCGCCGATGGGCGGCGTGCGTCGGTCAACGACGTCTACCTCGAACCGGCCAGGTCGCGGCCGAACCTGGAGATCCGCGGCGAGGCGATGGTCGACCGGGTGCTGCTGGACGGCAGTCGAGCCGTCGGGGTCCGCTTGGCGACGGGGGAGGAGTTGAGCGCCCGACTCGTGGTCGTCAGCGCCGGTGCGATCCACTCGCCGGCCCTGCTGCTCCGGTCCGGCATCGATCGCCCGGCGGTCGGCGCCAACCTGCACGATCATCCGTCGTTCCCGATCCCGCTCGTGCTGCATCCACAGGCGGTCGCGGCCCCAGGGTCGCTGCCGATCTCGGTCGTCGCCCGGCACACCTCCGGCGCGCACGCCAACGACCTCCAGCTGCTGCCGATGGACGTCGTCGATCCCGCCTTCCCGGAGCTCGGGCTGGTGATGGTGGCGTTGATGCGCAGCCGGTCACGCGGCACGCTTCGTCTCGCCGGTGACGGCTCGGACGTCGAGCCCGAGATCGACTTCGCGATGCTCGGCGATCCCGCCGACCTGCAGCCGCTGCGCATCGGGATCGAGCTCGCCGAAGACGTGCTGGACGCTGCGGCCTTCGCCGAGATCTGCACGGTCGGCGATCACGACCCGAGCGAGCGCGGGATCCGCGCTGCGCTCGGCGACTACGTGCACGCGGCCGGCACCTGCCGGATGGGTCGCGCCGACGATCCCGACGCGGTCGTGGACGAGCGCTGCCGCGTGATCGGCTACGAAGGCCTCGTGGTCTGCGACGCCTCGGTGATGCCGAACGCGCCGCGGGCGAACACCCACCTGCCGACGGTGATGATCGCCGAACGCGTCGCCAGGTGGCTCGTCGCGACTACGGCTGCGTAGCAGCCCGTGACGAGCTCGGCGGCGTCGTGCGCGCCGCGGCGGTCCGCGTGCCGGATGCCCGCTTCACCCTCGGCCTCGCCGGCACCTTCGTCGCCGCGGGCGCCTGCTTCGCGGCCGGCGCCTTCTTCGCGGCGGCTCTCTTCGCGGCCGGTGCCTTCTTCGCGGCGGCTTGCTTCGCGACCGGTGCCTCCCTGGCGGCGGGCCGCTTCATCGCCGGCGCGTCCGTCGGTGCCGACTGCTTGGTCGCTGGCGCCCGCTTCGAGGCGGCCTTCGTCGTCGGCGTACCCGATCGCTTCGTCGCCGCGGTCCGGGTTGCGGCCTTGGTCCTGACGGCGGGCGCGGACGCGGCTCGCTTCGTCGCGGTCGGCTCCGCAGCTGCGGCAGGTGCGGCCGCCTCGGTCGTGCCGGCCCCCTCGACTGCCTCGACGGCGTCGAGCAGCTCGCGCATCGCCGCTTGGAGGTGATCGGCCATCGTCCACAGATCGGGGACCAGTTCGCGGCACGCGACGAAGCCGAAGTCGAGGTTGCCGTTGTAGCTCTGCACCGTCATGTTCAGTCCTTGACCATCGGCCACGGCGCTCACCGGATAGAAGTGCTCGAGCCGCGCCCCGGCCGAGTACAGCGGCGTGCTCGGGCCGGGCACGTTGGAGATGATCAGGTTGAACGGCGGGTTCATCCGGTCGGCGATGCGCAATCGGCTGTACATCCGCATCGCGCGCGCGGCGACCGCGGGCGGAGCGAACTGGGTGTAGTCCTGCAGCGTCTCCGCGGGGATCGCCTTGAAGTCCGCCTTGGCCGCCGTCATGCTCTGCTGCACGCGTGCCAACCGCTTCAACGGGTCGGGTTCGTTGGTGGCGAGGTCGGCCATCAGCGCCGACACCCGGTTCTGGTAGATGTCGGTCTCGTCGCCGCTGCGCACGCTCACGGGGACCATCGCGATGAGTGGTTCGGCGGGCAGGCAGTCGTGGGCGAGCAGGTACCGGCGCAGCGCACCCGAGCACAACGCCATGACGACGTCGTTGAACGTGCAACCGCCCGCACGGCGGATCGTCTTCGCGTCCTCCAACGACACCGTGGTGTAGGCGAACCGCCGATGCGGGGTGACCGGCGCGTTCCACGGCGTGCGCGGCGCAGCCGTGGTCGGCAGCGCCGGCGCCCGATCGGTCTCGTTGCCGCGCAGGCGCACCCGTCGCCTGCGCATCTCGTCGCCGAGCCGGCCGGGCATCGGCTGGGCGATGAGCCCGGCGAGGGCTTGCAGACCGCCCGAGCGGGAGGACGCGGCCAGCTCGCGCGCCGCACGCACGGTGAGGCGCACGACCTTCTCCGGACGGCGGAACAGCTCGACCATCGTGCGCCGGATCAGCTCGGGGTCCGACGGGACGCGCTCCGGCGTCCACGGCTCCAGCGTCGCCTGCTCGGGGCGGTAGTGCGGGTCGGGGTCGAGGATCGCGGCGAGCATCTTCGCCCCGGACGCCCCGTCGATCGTGGCGTGGTGGACCTTGGTCAGCTGGGCGATCCGCCGTCCGCCGTCGACGCCTTCGATGACGTACAGCTCCCACAGCGGACGGCTGCGATCGAGCGGCCTCGCGATGATCCGCGACACGACCTCGGCCAGCTGCTCCGGGCTCCCGGGTGGCGGGACGGCGTGGTGACGCACGTGGAAGTCGATGTCGAACGCCGGGTCCTCGATCCAGTACGGGTTGTCGAGCCCGAGCGGCACCTCGACGAGGCGCCGGCGGAACGGGGCGAGCGCGTCCATCCGTTCGAGCAGGATCTGCCTGGTCGCGTCGAGACCGCCGCCGCCGGGCGCGCCCTCGGGGTCGTAGATGTTCAGCGAGGAGACGTGCCCGAACACGGACGACGTCTCCATGTTGAGGAAGCTGACGTCGATGCCGCTCAGCTGACGCATGCGCACTACCCCCTGCAGAGTTGCCCCGCCGGAGCATAGGCATCGCACGACGTGTGCTAGTACCGCGCCGTGGCAGCGTCGAAGGGCACGTACACGACCGGGTTGCACGAGCTCGGCGAGGGTTGCTTCGCCTACCTGCAACCCGACGGCGGCTGGGGTTGGAGCAACGCGGGGCTCGTCGTCGGCGACGGCGCGTCACTGCTCGTCGACACGCTGTTCGACCTGCGCCTGACCCGCGAGATGCTCACGACGATGTCGCCGATCACCGCGACGGCGCCGATCGCGACGCTCGTCAACACGCATGCCAACGGCGATCACTGCTACGGCAACCAGCTCGTCGATCACGCGGAGATCATCGCCACCACCGCCGCGGCGCACGAGATGACCGAGGTGCCGCCGTCGTTGCTCGCCGGGCTGACCGCGGCCGACGGCGATGTCGGTGAGCTGTTCCGGCGGTTCTTCGGCGCGTTCGAGTTCGCCGGGATCGAGATGCGCCTGCCGACGCGCACGTTCGTCGGCCGGCTGGAGGTCGAGGTCGGTGGTCGCGCGGTCGAGCTGATCGAGGTCGGCCCCGCGCACACCGCCGGCGACGCGATCGCTTTCGTCCCCGAGGCGCGCACCGTGTACACCGGGGACATCCTGTTCATCGGTGGGACGCCGATCGTGTGGGCCGGCCCGCTGACGAACTGGATCGCCGCATGCGACCTGATGCTCGGTCTCGACGTCGACACCGTGGTGCCAGGCCACGGCCCGGTGACGGACAAGTCCGGCGTGGCCGAGGTGCGCGACTACCTCGTGTTCGTGGAGGCTGCGGCGACCGCGAGGCAAGCGGCAGGTGTCGACGCGTGGGAAGCGGCACGCGACATCGCCAGGGAGATCGGCGCCAACGCCGAGTTCAACGGCTGGGGCGAGCTCGGGCGGATCGCGGTCAACGTCGACACCGTCTATCGCACCCACGATCCGGCCTACCGCAGCCCGAACGTCGTCGAGCAGTTCAAGCGGATGGCGGAGCTGGAGGCGACGGTCTGATCCGCAGCCGGGTCAGACCTTCGCCAGCTCGTCGGCGATCGGCGGCGGGCCGCGCCGCTTGCGCTTCGTGCCGCTGCGCGTGGCCAGCGAGCGGCGCACCGCGAGCACCCACCCGACGATCACGGCGGCGCTGAAGATGAACCACTGGATCGCGTAGCTGAGGTGTGGCCCCTCGTCGAGGACCGGTTGGGCGACGTTCGCCGGGTACTGCCCCTCGGGCGGCGTCGAGGTGAGCAGCTGCAGGTACATCGGCTCCACCGGTGCGCCGAGCTGCGGGGTGAGCTTGGGGATGTCGATCCGGCGGATCTGGGTGAGGATCACGCCTGAGGCATCGGAGGGCTGGCCGAGACCGCGCACCTCGCTCTGGCGCAGCTGGCCGATCACGGTCACCTGACCTGCCGGCGCGGCGGGGACGGGGTCGGTGCCCGGCACGAACCCGCGGTTGACCAGGAGCACCGAGCCGTTGCTCAGCTGCAGCGGGTCGACCACGTTGCGGCCCGCCTCACCATCCTGGGAGCGGTTCTCGACGATCAGCTCCCGGGCGGGCAGGTACGTGCCGGCCACGGTCACCCGCCGCCACTCGACCGCGCCGGGCTCGGTGCCGGGCGTGAGCACGTCCTCGATCGGAGCGACCGGTCGGCTCGCGTTCGTGCGCACCGTGTTGTTGAAGCTCTCCCGCTGGTGCAGCCGGCGGATCTGCCAGAACGCCAGGTTGACCATCGTCAGGACGAGCGCGAGCACGAGGAGGTGGAACAGGATCCACTTCGGCTTGAGGAGGAACCGGTACATCGTTCAGGTCACGTCCCAGAGCATCTTGAACTTGCGCAGCGGATCGAGCAGGTAGGCCGGCGACTTGCGGTCGATGTGGCCGATCAGTCCCCGGTAGACCCCGTATCCGCACAGCTCCTGGAGGGTGGGGGAGAACTTGCGGACCACCTTCAGCGGGACGCCGAGCTGCTGGTTCTCCTGCTGACGGATCCAGCCGGCGCAGTAGTTCATCGCGATCCCGCGGCGCTTGCGGGTGGTGGTGTTCGCCCCACCGCCGTGCCACAGCGAGCCGTGCCACACGAGGATGCTCCCCGCGCCCATCTCGCCCGGGATGCTCTCGTAGTGCTGCCCGTAGACGGGGGAGTCGGGCGCGAGGTGGCTGCCGGGGACCAGCCGGGTCGCGCCGTTGGCCGCGGTGAAGTCGGTGAGCGCCCACATGCTGTTCGCGGTGCAGGCAGCGTGGGGCTTGGGCAGGGGGATCACCTGGTCGTCGGCGTGGATCGGCTGGGCGACCTCGTCCTGGCCGATCGTGACCGCCGAGACGCTGCTGACGAGGCAGCCGTCGCCGAGCATGTGGTGCATCAAGCCGAGGACGACGGGATGCACCGGCACCT
>JAODBQ010000687.1 GCA_025464045.1 Ilumatobacteraceae bacterium | reverse complement strand
GCGGCGCGAGGCCGACCGGCGTCCAGCGGCGCACGGGCCGCTCGAGCAGTGCCGCCGACAGTGCGGCGAGGGCGAGCGTCGTAGCCACCACGACGCCGAAGATCTCGAGCCGCGACCAGCCGAGCCGGGCGTCGACCAGCCACGCGCCGATCGGCCAGTGGAACAGGTAGATGCCGTAGCTCACCCCGCCGAGCCACACCAGCGGCCGCCACGAGAGCACGGTCCGCAGTGCGGACGGATGCTGCAGCGCGACGAGCAGGGCAGCGGTCGCGAGCGCCAGCACCGGCAGCCAGCCGTGGTACGCGGGGCCGCCGTTCGCCGGCCACGAGGTGGCCGCCCAACCGATCACGACGACTGCCGGCAACCCCAGGAAGCGCGTCCAGCCGCGCAGCATCGGCTTCCACGCGGTGAGCCCGGCGACCGCGGCACCGACGAGGATCTCCCCGAGCCGCGCCGGCGTGGCCCAGTAGGCCGCGTTCGCGCCCCAGACCGCAGCCACCACGAACGCGGTGGCAATCCCCGCGACCGCGAGCACCGCGAGCAGGAGTGCGCGCCGCGCCGGTCGACGCGCGACGGCGAGCACCCCGATCATCACCACCGGCCAGACCCAGTAGAACTGCTCCTCCACCGCCAGCGACCAGTAGTGCTCGAGCGGGCCGACGCGGCCGAGCGTCGCGCTCGTCAGGTCGGCGTAGCTGGTGTGGCCGAGCAACTTCACCCAGTTCTCGACCTGCAGCAGCGAGCCGAGCAGGTCGCGGCGCAGACCGGCCACGGCGGGGAACCCGCCACCGCCGGCGACGGCGGCGACGACCACCAACGTCAGCAGGCTCGCCGGGAGCAGACGCTTGCAACGGCGCGCGTAGAACGCCGACACCGCGATCCGACCAGTGCGCTCGTGCTCGGCAACGAGCAGCGACGTGATCAGGTAGCCGGAGAGCGTGAAGAACACCGACACCCCGACGTACCCACCGGACATCCAGCCGAAGCCGCCGTGGAAGACGACGACCATCGCCACCGCCACGCCGCGCAGGCCGTCCAGCGCCGGCTGGTGGGGCAGGCTGCGGTGCTCCCCCGCTCCCCGCCCGCTCACGCCGCAGTGCCCGACCGGCGGACGGCTCCCGACCGGCGGACGGCTTCCGTGCCGGCTCCCGTTCCGGCGTGTCGGGGCGACGATCGCAACCGGTCCCTGAGGGCGACGAGAGCCACTGCGGCGCCGATCACCACGGTCGGCTCGGCGGACGAGCGGATGCGGTGCGCGCCGTAGAACACGACCGTGGCCACGGCAACGACCACCACCGGGGCGAGCAGCAGCCACCGCGCCCGGCGCTCGAGCCGGGACAGACCGAACGCCGCCGCCGGCGCCATGATCCAGAACGAGCTGATCCCCGCCCACGAGGCCCAGCGCCAACGCTCCTCGCCGACGTCCTGGAAGACCAGGTCGTGCAGGCCGTACAGGTCGACCGTGCGCAGGACGCGTGCGCCGACGACCTTCGGCAGCTCGGCCCAGTGGTCGCCGAGGAAGCGGGTCGCGTCCGCGCGGCGGACCGCTGACCGCACGGACGGTTCGAGGAGCTGATCGTCGTTGGACAGGCACAGGATCGACCAGCCACCGAGCGACGGGCCGCCGAACGCCTGGGGGCAGTACGCACCGGCGAGCGTGGTGCCGTCGTTGGTGGTGAGGAGCACCGGCCGCTCGAACCGGACGAGGTTGAACACCACCCACGGCGCGAGCGTCAGTGCCGCGGCGGCGACGAGCACCACCCCCGCGCGCAACGCCTCGCGACCGCGATCGCGACGAGGCCCGGCCGCCACGCAGCTCGGGCGCCGCGCCGCGGCGACCAGCAGTGCGGCGCCGATCGGCACGAGGAGGACCAGCTCGCTGCGCGACAGCGTCGCGACGCCGATCGCCACCCCGCACCACGCCCACCGGCGCGTACCAGGCTGCTCCATCGCCCGCCAGAGCGCGAGGAGCGCGATGACCACGGCGAGCGTGCTGACGCTCTCCGACATGACGAGTCCGTCGTTCATCCACAGGTTCGGGTAGACGACGGCGAGCGCCGCCGCGACCAGGCCGACCCGCGGCCCGGCGATGGCCTTGGCGAGCAGCCCGATGCAGGCGATCGTGGCGATCCCGCACAGCACGGTGATCGAGCGCTGCCATCGCACCGGATCGTCCATCCAGCTGACGGCAGCCATCAGCGTGGATGTCAGCGGCGGGTGCTCGGCGCCGTGGAACCGGGTGAACGGCTCGACGTAGAGGTGGCCGTGAGCGAGCTCGCTCGCCTGCACGCTGTAGTAGAAGGAGTCGTTCAGCGAGAGCTGGCGGTTCCACCTCGCCGCCCAGATCGCCAGCCGGGTCGCCGTGCCGACGGCGACGATCAACCCGAGCCGGCGTGCGAACGCGCGGTCGTCAACCATCGACGTACACGTCGGGCGGCACGATGAACACCGCGGTCGGCTCGCCCAGCTCGAGCATCCGGTTCACGGTGCGCTGCAGCGTCACCGGCACCCGCGGATCGAGCTGCACACCGAACAGGTTGACGTCGACGAGCGGCACGAGATCGTCGAGGCCCGCCGCCTGCAGCGCGGCGATCAGCTCCGCGTGCAGGCGGTCGAACTCGGCGACCTCGGCCGGGGTGCGCAGATCGACGTGCGCGACCTCGACCGCAGTCGGCGTGTCCAGCCAGTGCTGGATGTAGCTGCCGGTCGCGAACTGCACGACCGCGGTCGCAGTCGCGGTCTCGATCACCCGCTGCCGGGTGAGCGGCACCCGCCAGGTGTTCGGCGAACCAGCGGCGAACCCGCGCCGTTCGAGCTCGCTGACGAGGCCGTACCCCTGCGACCCGAAGAAGTAGGCGTCGTTCCACAGCACCGTGTACCGCCCCGCCGTGCCCGTCGCGCCGTTGACGTCGTCGCGCAGCGCGGCGACCGTCGGGTCGATCACGGCGCGCAGCGAGTCGGACAGCCCCTGCTCCGGTGCCTCCTGCCCGACCGCGTGGACGACGAGCACGATCCCACAGACAGCGGAGACGGCGCCGAGCACCCCGACGAGGCCGCGGCGGACGGTGACCATGGCAGATCCGTCGACGTGGCGGCGGACCAGCTCGACAGCGGTCCACACCACCGCGACGACGGCGAACGTGCCGATCGTCCACGCCCACAGGGTGAGGTAGAACCAGACCTTGCCGAAGATCCGCGCCGCGGAGATCCAACCCACGAGCAACGTCACGGCGACCATCACGTGCAACGCGATCAACCGTCGGTGGCGCATCCGCCAGGCGGCGATCGCGCTGGCCGCCCACAGCACCACGAGCACGATGCCGGGCCACGGCCCGCTCGACGGCTCGGCCGCGACCGTGATGCTCCCGGAGCCGTTGACGCTGCCGAGGAGGAAGTGGGCGATGTCGAGGTGGCGCAGCAGCAGCGACGCGCCGTGGCGGAAGCCGAGCACGGTCTCGGTCGGGTGCTGGAAGTTGTCGCGCAGCATGCTGATGTTGCCGGGCGTGTGCCGCAGCTGATCGACGAGCGGGGGGATCCACGCGACCACCGCGATCCCACCGGCGACCGCCAGCACACGGATGCGGTGCCGCCGCCCGACCGGTTCGCGCACCGCGCGCACGGCCACGACGGCGATCGCGAGGACGACGGTGACCACGGCGAGGAGCAGGTAGGAGATGTGCGTCTGCGCGCACACGCAGCCGGCCACGACCACGAGCCACAGCACGCCGTCGTCGCCGGCCAGCACCGCCCATGCGGCGACGAACGCCAGGAACCAGAACAGCAGCGGGAAGTACGGGTTCCAGGGCTGGGTGAGGACGCCGAGGCCGTAGCCCTGCACGAGCACGAAGGCAACCGCGAGGATGCCCAGCCGCAGCACGGTTCCCCCCAGCCGGCGGGCGACGGCCAGCGCCGCGCCGAGCACGACGACGGCGATCACGCACGTCGCCGCGAGCATCGCCCACGCCGACGAGCCGAACAGGCGGTACAGCGGCGCGATCATCATGAAGCTGAGCGGCCCGGGGTGGCTGCCCTGGTCCGGGAACGTGCCGATCCGGCCCGGCAGCCCGATCAGCGGCGTGTGCCGACCGCCGACGTCGCGCACGCGCAGCTCGGTCATCGCCATGTCCAGCACCGGCACCCAGTGGCGCGAGATCAACCGGATCGCGGCCACTGCGAACGGGACCGCCAGCACGACGACGGGCAACCACCACGATGCGAGCACCCGTCGACGTACCCGCAGCACGGGCGCTCACTGTAGGCGAGCACCCCGACAGGTCCGGGGACGCCTCGGAGGTGGCTGGTAGCTTCGCCGGGTGGACCTCGGGGAGCAGGGCAGCACCACCGCCCGACACCCGTGGGAGGTCGCGAGGGCGGAGTTCTTCCGCGGCCTGGCGGCGGGGTCGGCGGACCTCGACAACGTGGGCACGGTCCTCGACGTCGGCGCGGGCGACGGCTGGTTCGCCGACGAGATCGCTCCGGATCTGCCCGCGCAGGCCAGGATCGTCTGCTGGGACATCAACTACGACGCAGCACAGCTCGACGCCCCGACCTCGGCGAACGTCCGCCGCACCGCGGAGCGACCGTCGGGGACGTTCGATCTCGTCCTCCTGCTCGACGTGCTCGAACACGTGGCCGACGACGACGCCCTGCTGCGCGACGAGGTCGTGCCACTCCTCGCCGACGACGGCACCCTGCTCGTGTCCGTGCCCGCCCACCCCGCGCTGTTCGGCGCGCACGACTCGTTCCTGCACCACCACCGTCGCTACCGCGGGCGGCCGTTCCTCGATCTGCTCGACGGTCGGGTCGAGGTGGTCAGCCACGGCTCGCTGTTCAGCTCGCTCCTCGTCGGCCGTGCCGCGCAGGTCGCTGCGGAACGGGCCGGTCACCATCCGCAGCAACGAGGTGTCGGCGCCTGGTCGGGCGGACCGCGGCTGACGCGCGTGGCCACCGGGGTCCTGCGCACCGATGCCCGCGCTGGCGCGCAGCTCGCCGCCTGGGGCATCCGCGTGCCGGGACTGAGTCACTGGGCCGTCTGCCGCAAGCGCCGCAGCTGAGCTGCACCGCCCCGATGCACGGACCCTCCATCGGCATCGTCGTGCCCTGCTTCGACGAAGCGGCCCGGCTCGACATCGATCGGCTGCTCGGGCTGCTCGAACGACCGCGGCTGGTGCTCCACTTCGTCGACGACGGCTCCACGGACGGGACCGGTGCGCGGCTCGTCGAGGCGCAGTCCCGCGCGCCCGACCGCATCCGCATCCACACCCTGGCCTGGAACCGGGGCAAGGCCGAGGCCGTGCGCACCGGCCTGATCGCGGCGTGCGCCGAGGGTCATGCGATCACCGGCTACTTCGATGCCGACCTCGCCACGCCAACGGCGGACCTGCTGCGCCTGATCGATGCGGCTACCGCCGAGCCGACGTTGATCACGGTCCTGGCGTCACGAGTCGGGTTGCTCGGCCATCGGATCGTCCGGTCCCGCCGCCGGCACTACCTCGGCCGGTTGTTCGCCACCGCGAGCAGTCTGCTCCTGCACCTCCCCGTGTACGACACGCAGTGCGGCGCCAAGGTGTTCCGCGTCGGGCCGCAGCTGGAGTCCGCGATCGCCGAGCCGTTCGTGAGCAGGTGGGCGTTCGACGTCGAGCTGCTCGGCCGTCTCGGGAAGGGCCGCGCCGGCGTGGCGCCCGTGCCGGTGACGGCGATGCTCGAGGTGCCGGTGTGGGAGTGGAGCGACGTCGCCGGCTCCCGGCTCGACCCGGTGACGTCGTTGCGCACCGCGGCAGAGCTGTGGACGATCCGGCGCCGCCTGGCGACGTGGCGCTGACCACCTCGGGCGTGCGTCGCGGTGTGGACCGATGGTCGTTCCGCACCGGGCTCGGGTGCATCGCTGCCGCTGCCGCGGTGCTCAGGATCGTCGTCTACCTCACCGTCCACCGCCACCGGATCTTCGGCTTCAACGACGCCGACTACTACTCGCAGCAGGCGGTCGGGCTCGCCCACGGGCACTGGTTCCTCGACCCGACCACCGGTGCGCCCGTCGGCGAGCACGGCCCGCTGACGTCCGTCGTGCTCGTCCCGCTGAGCTGGTTCGACCGGCCGCACGAGTGGCAACGGGCGGGGACGCTGGTCCTCGGCGTCGGCACCGTCGTCGTGCTCGGTCTCGTCGCGCGGCTGCTCGGCGGACGCCGCGCCGGTCTCGTCGCGGCGGCGGTCGCCGCGGTGTACCCGAACCTGTGGATCAACGACGGGATCGTGATGTCGGAGAGCCTCACCGCGCTGCTCGTGTCGCTGTGGTTGCTCTGCGGCCTGCTGTGCCTGCGGGCACCGTCGGCGCGGGCAGCGGCGTGGTTCGGCGCGGTCGCCGGGCTGGCCGCGCTCGCCCGCAGCGAGCTGGTCCTGCTCGTGCCGGCGGTCGTGTTGATCGTGTGGTGCGCACCACGCGAGGCACGACGCGGCGGCGGCCAGGAGGGACGCGTCCGGCGCCCCCGCGACGTGCTCTGCGCCGTCCTTGCCGCGGTCGTCGTGCTGGCGCCGTGGGTCGTGCCCAACCTCGTCCGCTTCGAACGGCCGGTGCTGCTGTCGACGAACGACGGCACGACGATGCGCGGGGCGAACTGCGACCGGGCGTACACGGGTCCGGCCACGGGCGGCTGGTCGGTGCTCTGCCTCGTGATCGAGCCGGCCACGGTCGGGCTGGAGCCGTCCGTGCGCACCGTCCGCTGGCGTGGCGACGCGACGACCTACGCGTCGGAGCACGCCGCGCGGATCCCCGTGGTCCTGGCGGCCCGGGTCGGCCGCTCGCTCGACCTGTACGGTCTCGGCTACCAGGTCGCCGAGGACGTGCGCGACGGCCGGCCGCGGCTCGGGTCGTGGTTGGCGATCGTCTCGTTCTGGATCGCCGCGCCGATCGCTG
>JAODBQ010000686.1 GCA_025464045.1 Ilumatobacteraceae bacterium | reverse complement strand
TCAAGCAGGACATCGAGCACGCCCGAGCAGTGCTCGCCCGCTGAGCGACCCGGGCGACCTGAGCGAACCGGCGCGACCTGATCGGCGCGTCAGCCGGTCGGCGCCGGCCAGATGATCGTGCTCGTCGAGTCGTACAGCGACTTGACCATGACCGCGTCCACGGTCTGGCTGTAATCCGGGGTGATCCCACCGAACACGCCCAGCTGGCCGTAGGTGACGACCTCCTTCTCCAGCAGGACCGGGTCGGGCACACCGATCGGGAACGACGACGTGGCCGAACCCGACACCAGCTTCGACTCGAACTGCCAGCGGGCGATCTCGCTGTCGGGCGACAGCGCCATCGCGTTGCCGTTGGCGTTGAGCAGCTTGACGGCTTCCGCTGCCGCCGCATCGGGATCGGCGATGGCGTCATGCAGGCCGCGCATCGTCGCGCGCATGAAGTCCTCCGCCGCGGTCGGATGACCCTGGATGAACGTGGCGTTGGTGTAGATCACGCCGAAGCTCCCCGGGATGCCGTGGTCGGCGGGCAGGAACTGGTCGAACGCGATGCCGGCGGCGCGCAGCTGCAACGGCTCGTTGCTGGTGTAGCCGTCGAAGCCGACGATGTCCGGCGTGGCCATGTGCACCTTGGGATCGAAGCCCTCGAGCTGCACGGTCTTGTAGTCCTTGTCCTGGACGAGGCCCTCCTGCAGCAGCATCGCCTTGACGCCCGGCAGCAACGCCGTCTTGACGCCGATGGTCTGGCCGCGCAGGTCGTCCAACGTGCGCGCCTCGCCCGGCTTGACCATCAGCGTGTCGATGTCCGTGCGGCCCTCGACCGCCAGCGCCTTGAACTGCGCCTCGTTGCGGCCTGCGTACTCGACCAGTTCGGCGAACGAGCCGCCCGAGGCGAACTGGGCGTTGTCGGCGGCGATCAGCGGGTAGTTGTCGCCCGTGAAGCTCGGCTTGATCTGGACGTCGAGGCACAGTGCGGTGTAGTAGCCCTTGGAGTGGGCGACGAACACGTCGACCATCGACGCCGACGCGGCGAAGTCGAAGCCGGTGAGGAACGTGATCGTGCCCGCCGCCTTGTTCGCCGCGCAGCGCGCGGTCGGGAACGGCCGGCCGGCGGCAACGGTCATGTCGGCCGGGGTCGTGTCCAACGACGATCCTCCACCCGGCGTCGTGCGCGCGACGGTGCCGATGCTGGGCGCCTGGCTCGTGCACGCGGCGAGGACGGCGACCGCCGACGCGACGAGGAGTCCGATCGATCGGTGCCGGCGCGACGCGGTCCGGCGCGACGGGGTCCGACGCGAAGTGGTCCGCCGCGACCTCATTCGTCGACGAGCGCGTCGAACAGGGCGAGGACGTTGGCGGCCCCGACGCCGACCCGGTGGCCGACCCGCGAGATGAACCCGAGCTGCAGGCCGGTCGTCGGATCGGCGGCGGCGAAGAACTGCTCGTGCCCGTCGCCGTCGACGACGACGTAGGTGAGCAACGGTGCCCCCGCCTGGGCGAGGCAGGCTCTCGCGAACCCGGCGTTGAGCACCTCGATGGCGATGTGCTGCACACCGTCGCCGTGGCGGGCGATGTAGCTCGCCACCGACGGCGCGGCGTCCGCGGCGACGAGGACGACCGTGACCCCGCCCGCCGCGACCGCGATCACCCCCGGTGCATCGCCGCCCGACAGCGGGACTTCGCGGAAGCCGAACCGTTCGACCATCGCCACCCGCGCCGCGTCGATGTCGTGCACCGCGACCACCACGTGGTCGACCCGGCTGGCGACGGTGTCGAGCCCGGACCGCGCGTCGGCGGTGGCCGCCGACTTCTCCGGAGCCGGGTCCGGACGGTGCCCGGCGACCTCGATGCGGTGCGTCTCGGTGAGCAGCACGCGGAACAGCTGCTCGGCGAAGTCCGGGTCGATGCCGGCTTCGATCGACTGCTGACGGCGAGTGGTCAGCACGTCGCGGACCCTCGCCGGCTGGATGACGGGGGTGTCGCTGCCCTCCTTGACCGCGGCGACCTCACGGCACACGGCCAGGCGCTCGGCGACCACCGAGATCAGCGCCTGGTCGAGTCGGTCGATGCGGATACGCAGCTCGTCGAGATCAGCCATCCTTGGCAACGTACCCGCTCGGATCGCGCGACGCCCGTAGGCGATATCATGCCCGGGTCCACCGGGGCCAACCCTCCGGTGCGATGCCAGCTCCCCTCCAGGAGCGGCGACCTCCGAACCGGAAGGCACGCAATGCCCAAGCAAGACGTCATCGACGCGCACCGCACCCACGGGACCGACACGGGTTCCCCCGAGGTGCAGATCGCACTGCTCACCTCGCGCATCAACATGCTCACCGAGCACCTGAAGATGCACAAGAAGGACCACCACAGCCGTCGCGGCCTGTTGATGCTCGTCGGCCGTCGCCGCCGGATGCTCGACTACGTGCGCGGCATCAACGTCGAGCGTTACCGCCAGATCGTCCAGGCCAACGGCCTGCGCCGCTAGTCGCGCCGAGCGCCACCACCGCCACCGACCGCGCGCTACGCGCGCCCGTACGACGTCGTGCGTTGCACGGCGTGGCGCCCGACCGATTCGGCGAGCCGGGCGAAGCCCTGCGGCGTCATCGCCTGTCCGTGCGCCGCACCGGCGGCACGCGAGATGTTCTCGTTGATCAGCGTGCCGCCGAGGTCGTTGCACCCGGCGTCGAGCATCTGCCGCGCGCCCGCCGGGCCGATCTTCACCCAGCTCACCTGGATGTTGTCGATCAACCCGCGGTAGGTGATCCGCGCGATCGCATGCATCAGCAGCGTCTCGCGGAACGTCGGGCCACGGCGCGCCGCGCGCTGCAGGTAGATGGGCGATGCCATGTGCACGAACGGGAGCCCGACGAACTCGGTGAACCCGCCGGTCTCGCGCTGCAGGGCGCGGGTGCGCAGCAGGTGGTTGGCCCAGTGCTCGGGCTGCTCGACCGATCCGAACATGATCGTCACGTTGGAGTGCAGGCCCAGCAGGTGCGCCTGGCGGTGGCACTCCAGCCACTGCTCGGTGTCGATCTTGTCGGGGCACAGGATCGCGCGGATCTCGTCGTCGAGGACCTCCGCGGCAGTGCCCGGCAGCGAGGCGAGCCCGGCGTCCTTGAGCCGGCCGAGGTAGGTCGGCAGGTCCTCACCGAGGCGGCGCGCGCCCTCGATCACCTCGAGCGCGGTGAACCCGTGCACGTGCATCTCCGGCACGGCGTCCTTCACGGCACGGGTGACGTCGATGTAGTAGTCGCCGTCGAAGCTGGGATGGATGCCGCCCTGCAACGTGACCTCCGTCGCGCCCATCTCCCAGGCCTCGCGCACTCGGCCGGCGATGTCGTCCAGCGTCAGCAGGTACGGCGTGCCGCGCAGGTTGAGGCTCAGCGGCCCCTTCGAGAAGCCGCAGAAGCGGCACTTGAAGGTGCACACGTTGGTGTAGTTGATGTTCCGGTTGTGGACCCAGGTGATCTCGTCGCCGACGGCCTCGCGACGGAGATCGTCGGCCAGCTCGGCGACCGCGAGCACCTCCGGGCCACGGGCGCGGAACAGCGTGACGATCTCCTCGACACCGACCTCGTGGCCGAGCCGCACGCCGTGGAGCACCTCGTCGATCGCCGACCCAGCGGCCGCACCGCGGCGGTCGGTCGGACGACCGGGCACGAGGTTCGGCGGCTCGGCCGATGCGCCGCTGTACCACTGCGTGCTGCGGTGGCCGACGAGCACGACCTCCGCACCGTCCTGGACGACGTCGGCGGCGGTGACCCGCTCCGGCCACAGCACCCCGGGGTCGTCACGCCCGAGGCCCTCCGCGTCGCTGCGGTCCTGGACCGGGAAGCGCAGCGCCGGGTCGAGCCACTCGCCGGCACGGAGGACGTACTCCGGGTAGATCGTCAGACGCGGCGCGAGCGCGAACCCGGCGGCCTCGGTGACCTCGCGCAAGCGGTCGAGGGCGGGCCACGGACGCTCCGGGTTGACGTGGTCCGCGGTCACCGGTGATACGCCGCCCCAGTCGTCGATGCCGGCATCGAGCAGCGCGCCGAAGTCGTCGCTGAGGTTGGGCGGCGCCTGCAGGTGGATCTCCGGCGGGAGCAGCAGGCGCGCCGCGGCGATCGTCCACAGGAACTCCTCGGGCGGGCACGCCGCCGCGTGCTGCATCCCGGTGCGCAGCTTCGGCAGGAAGTTCTGGACGATGACCTCCTGCACGTGGCCGTGCCGGACGTGCGATGCGGCGATCGCCTGCAGCGCGGTGAGGCGGTCGGCGCGGTCCTCGCCGATGCCGACGAGGATGCCGGTGGTGAACGGGATGCGCAGCTCGCCAGCGTGCTCCAACGTCGCCAACCGGCGCTCGGGCTCCTTGTCGGGGGCGTTGCGGTGGCAGGCGAGGTCGCCGCGCAACGACTCGATCATCATCCCCTGGCTGGGGGCGACCGGCCGCAGCAGGGCCAGCTCGTCCCGGTGCAGCGCACCGGCGTTGGCGTGGGGGAGCAGGCCGGTCTCGGCAAGCACCAGCGCCGCCATCGCCGCGACGTAGTGCACCGTCGAGTCGTAGCCGTGCTCGCGGAGGAAGCTGCGGGCGATCTCGTACCGCTCCTCGGGCCGCTCGCCGAGGGTGAACAGCGCCTCGTGGCAGCCACTGCGGGCGCCGTGCGCGGCGATCCGCAGCACGTCCTCCGGGAGCAGGTACGGCCGCTCGAGTCGAGCCGGCGGCTGGGCGAAGGTGCAGTAGCCGCACTGATCACGGCAGAGCATCGTCAGCGGGATGAACACCTTCGGGGAGTAGGTGATCCGGCTGCCGTGGGCGAGCGCGCGGATCGCGCGAGCCTCGGCGAGGAGCTCGTCGAGTGGCGTGTCGGGCGAGACCGCGGTCTGGACGCGCACGGGCGCGGGAGAACGGTGAAGCAGATCGGCTGCGTACCGGGACATGGCAGAACCTCCGTCAGATGACGTTCGGAATGGTTGAGTTGTGCCAGAGCACGACGAGCCACCCGGTGATGCCAAGAACGACACCGACGAAGCCCACGCAGCCGTGCGGGGACGACGGTAGCGGTAATGAACCCTCGACGCGCAACCCTGGGCGCCGCGCCGGCCCGCCACCCGCCGGCGGCGGGGGAGCGGAGTATGTTGCCGCGCATGTCCTTCGACACGGAGATCACCGTCACCGGCCCATGGCGTTCACCGGCCCAGATGCTCGCCGACCAGGAGGTCGGTGGGCACGCGAGCGTGCACGACGCC
>JAODBQ010000487.1 GCA_025464045.1 Ilumatobacteraceae bacterium | reverse complement strand
TGAGGCGAGTCCGAGTCGCTCGGTGGGGCGCGAGTCGCTGGGCCGATAAAACCGCAGCCAGCGACTCGCGCCCGCTCGTCCGACTCGGACTGCGACGCTCCGACTCGGACTGCGACGCTCCGACTCGGACTAGGACTCGGACTCGGACTCGGACGACGAGGCGACGACGAGACGAGACGACGCGCGGCGCGGACCGGGTCAGGTGGGGGTGGAGCGGATGCGTGGAACGGCGTCGAGGAGCTCGCGTGTGTAGGGCTGGGTGGGGGAGCGGAAGACGTCGACGGTGCGCCCACGCTCGGCGATCCGGCCTTCGTGGAGGACGATCACGTCCTCACACAGGTAGCGCACGACGCCGAGGTCGTGGGAGACCAGCACCAGGCTGAGTTGGTACTCGTCGGCGAGGCGACGCAGCAGGTCGAGGATCTGGACGCGCACCGAGACGTCGAGCGCACTCACCGGCTCGTCGCCGACGAGGATCTTCGGTCGCGGCGCGATCGCCCTCGCGATGGCGATGCGCTGCTGCTGGCCGCCGGAGAACTGGTGCGGGTAGCGCGTGCCCCACGAGGGGTCGATGCCGACGGCGTCGAGCACCTCGGTCACCCGCTGGCGGTGGTCCTCCTCCACGCCGAGGCAGATCAGCGGCTCGCGCACGATCGCGTCGATCGTCATCCGCGGATCGAGCGAGCTCAACGGATCCTGGAACACGATCTGCGCCTCGCGCCGGAACCAACGCAGGCTGCTCGGCCGGCCCGGCGCGACGCTGCGGTCACGGTAGGACACCTCGCCGGCGGTCGCCCGGTCGAGCCCGAGCAGGATCCGCACGAGCGTCGACTTGCCCGAACCGGACTCGCCGACCACGCCGAGGCTGCCGCCGTCGTGCAGCACGAGGTCGACGCCCTGCAGCGCTCGGCGCACGGCTCGCGGCCCGAACAACGACGTGCGCGGCAGCCGGTACGTGCGCTCGATGCCCTCGGCGCGCAGGAGCGGCGCAGCGCGAGTCCGGGGCTCAGTGAGCGGTTCCACGATCGACCTCTCGTGGCGCGGGCCCGACGCCGGGTTCCGCATCGATGTGGGCGTCGGGCGGGACGGCCGTGCCGGGATCGGTGCCGGGCCGCACGACGCCCTCGCGGCCGGGTTGCGCCACACCTGCGGCGGCGGATGGCACCAGTTCGTCGGTGTCGTCCAACGTCGTGCGGCGCGCCGCGGTGACGAGCGCGGCGGTGTACGGGTCCTCGGGCCGGTCGATGAGGTCGGCGACGTCGCCCCGCTCGACGATGGCACCGTGACGCATCACCAGCAGGCGCCGGGCGACCTGCGAGATCAGCGCGATGTCGTGGGTGATGAACAGCAGCGCGGTGCCCTGGTCGACGATCAACGCATCGAGCAGCGCGAGCACCTCCGCCTGCACCGTCACGTCGAGTGCGGTGGTCGGCTCGTCGGCGATCAGCAGCGCCGGACGGCACGCGAGCGCGATCGCGATCCCGACCCGCTGTCGCTGCCCGCCGGACAGCTGGTGCGGGTAGGCGTTGACCGCTCGCTCCGGGTCCGGCAGACCGACCCGCTTGCACAGCTCGAGCGCCGCGGCGGCAGCGTCGTTGCGTCCGATGCCGCGGTGCAGCCGCAGCGGCTCGGCGATCTGGCGGCCGATCTTCATCACCGGGTTGAGCGACGTCAGCGGGTTCTGGAAGACCATCGCCACCCGGTCGCCGCGCAGCACGGCGAGGTCCCGGTCCGAGCGGCCGAGCAGCTCCTGGCCGTCGAGGAGGATGCTGCCCGTGATCTGCGCCTCGTCCGGCGCGAGCCCGATGATCGACAGCGCCGTCAGCGTCTTGCCCGAGCCGGATTCGCCGATGATCCCGACCCGCTCGCCGCCGTCGATCGTGAAGCTCACCCCATCGACCACTGTCGTCTCGCCGATGCGCACGGTGAGGTCGGACACCTCGAGCAGCGTCACAGACCCTCGCCGTCGCCGGGAGCGCTGTGGCCGGCGCCCGCGATGTGACCGCGGGCGATGTCGTCGACGACGACGACGCTCGTGAACGCCGGCGAGATGTCGGCCGTGCGGCCGCGCAGTCGCGGATCGATGGCGTCGCGCAGGCCGTCGCCGACGAGGTTGAAGCCGAGCGTGGCCAGCACGACGGCGAGCCCGGGGAAGATGATCGCCCGGGGATGGACCGTGACCGTCTGCTGCAACCCCTGGATCATCCGGCCCCACGACGGCGTCGAGACCGGCGTCAGCCCGAGGTAGCTCAGCGCCGCTTCGGCCAGCACTGCGAGGGCGGCGATCAACGACAGCTGGACGATCACGGTCGAGCCGATGTTCGGCACGATGTGGCGCCACACCGTGCGCCACGTCGACGAGCCGGCAGCGTCGGCGGCGAGCATGTAATCGTTCGTCATCACCCGCTCGACCTCGGCACGCACGACTCGCGCGAGGATCACCCCGGAGCCGAAGCCGATCGCCAGCGAGACGGTCCACAACGAACCCTTCAGCGCCGCCACGAGCACCAGTGCGAGCACGAGCGTCGGCAACGCGATGAGCACATCGATCAGGTGGGCGATCGCTTCGCCGAGCCAGCGTGGTGCGATCGCACTGAGGATCCCGAAGGTCAAGCCGACGACGCCGGCGATGACCACCGAGAACAGCGCGACGAGCAACGTCGTGCGCGACCCGACGAGCACCTGGGTGAACAGATCCTTGCCGCCGCCGTCCGTGCCGAACCAGTGCGCGCCCGACATCGGCAGCCACTTCTCGCGCGGCGTGATCTTGTTCGGGTCGTACGGCTGCCAGACCAGCGACAGCAGCGCGAGGAGGACGACCCCGGCGATGATCACGGAGCCGATCCGGCCCGGCCAGGAGCGCCAGACGTGCTTCACGCGCGGGCCCGCAGCCGCGGGTCGAGCAGCAGGTGGGCGACGTCGACGAGGAACCCGAGGAGGAGCACGACCACGGCGATCAGCAGCACCGTGCCCTGGACCTTGACCAGGTCGCGGGCGCTGATGTCGGTGGCCAGCATCTGCCCGACGCCGGCGAGGTTGAACGTCCGCTCGATGACGACGAGGCCGGCGATCAGGCTGGCGATCTGCACGCCGAGGATGGACACGATCGGCAGCGACGCGTTGCGCAGGCCGTGGCGGAACAGGGCTTGCGTACGGGTCATCCCCTTCGCGCGGGCGGTGCGGATGTAGTCCTGGTGGAGGACGTCGAGCGTCGCCGAGCGCACGAAGCGCATCAGCACGGCGCCCTGCGCGAGCGCGAGCGTGAACGTCTGCAGCACCAACGACCTCACCGCGCGCCCCGGGTCCGACCAACCCTTGAGCGGGAAGCCCTGCGAGGGGAACATCCGCCAGTTGACGGCGAAGACGATGATCAGGAACAGCCCGACGAGGAACGACGGCAGGGCGATGCCGAGTTGGCTCACGGCTGACAGGGCGATGCCGTCCGCCTTGCGGTGCCGGGCCGCGGCGATCACGCCGAGCGGGACGGCGACGATCACCGACAGCACCGTCGACGCCAGGATCAGCGGGCCGCTGATGGTCAGCTTGTCCGCGAGCTGACCGGCGACGCTGGTGCCGTTGAGCGGCGAGGTGCCGAAGTTGCCGTGCATCGCCTTCCAGATCCAGCTGCCGTACTGGCTGGTCAGCGGACGGTTGAGCCCGAGCTGCCGGCGCAGCTCGGCCACCTGCGTCGGCGAGGCCTGCGTGCCCCCGAGCACCTGGGCGAGATCGCCGGGCAGCAGTTGCAGCAGCACGAAGATGACGACGCTCGCGATGAACACCGCGAGCACCAGCAACGCCAGACGGCGCAGGAGGTAGAAGGCCATCGGCTCGTTCTTACTCCGCGTCGCCCGGTGTGCCGGTCATCTGCCATGCATCGCGTCGTCCAGCTGCGTCAGCTCCCGACGACGACACCCGACACGTTGAACCGCGAGGCGGAGTCGTTGGTCGGGTAGCCGGTGATGTTGTTCTTCGCCACGGTGAGGTCGGAGGCAAGGAAGAGCCAGTCGACGGGGGAGTCCTCCGAGATCTGCTTGGCGGCCTGCTTGAGCAGGTCGTCGCGCTGTGCCTCCGTCGACGCGGTCTTGGCGTCGGCGATCAGCTTCTGCACCGTCGGACTGTCGTAGTGCCAGTAGTAGTCCTTGTTGGCGTAGTTGCCGATGTCGTGCGGCTCGACGTGGTTGACCATCGTGAGGTCGTAGTCGCCCTTGGTGAACACCTTGTCCAGCCACACCGAGAACTCGATCGGGGTGATGTTGACCGTGATGTCGATCTCGGCCAGCTGCGACTTGACGTAGTCGGCGTAGGTCTCCGGGTAGATGTTCGGGTACTCGAAGTCGAGCTGCGTGCCGGCCAGGCCGGCGTCGTCGATGACCTGCTTGGCCGCGGCCTTGTCGTACGGAGCGACGCCGGTGAGGTCCTCGTACCACGGGTCGGTCGGGGGCACGGGCCCACCGATCAGCGTGCCGAAGCCGTTGTTGAGGTCGATGAAGCCCTGCTTGTCGATGCCTTGGCGGATCGCCGTGCGGACCTTCACATCGGAGAAGAACGGCCGCGAGTTGTTGAAGCCGAGGGTGAACTCGCCGTTCGTCGTGCCCTGCGTGACGGTGAAGTCGGAGTTGTCCTGCAGCGGAGCGACGAGATCGCTGCGACCGCCGGTGAGGATGTCGACGTCGCCCGTCGTCATCGCGTTGATCGCCGCGTTGGGATCGGTGAAGTACTGGAACGTGGCGCCCGAGATCTTCGGCTTCGTGCCCCAGTACGACGGGTTGCGGGTCATCTGGATCGAGCTGCCGACGTTCCACTTCGTGAACGTGAACGGGCCCGTGCCGACGGCGCCCTTCTCGAGGTTCGTCGCGTTCGCCTCGAGCACCGCGCCGTAGCGACGGGTGAGGCTGAACGGGATGTCGTTGTCCGGTGCCGACAGGGTGATCACGACGGTGCTCGCGTCGGGCGCGGCGACGGCGGTGATCGAGGCAAGGGCTGCGGCGCCTTGGTTGCCCTTCGCCCGGAACGTGTCCAGCGACCACTTCACGTCGGCGGAGCTGAGCGCCTTGCCGTCGGAGAACGTCACGCCGTCCTGCAGCTTCATCGTCAGCGTCGTGCGGTCCGCGGAGAACGTCGGCAGCGCGGCGACGCCGGGCAGGATCGTCCCGTCCTTGTTGACCTTGAGGAGCGTCTCGTAGATGTTGTCGAGGAGCACCGCGTCCAGCGCCGCGCCGGCCTGCTTGGTGAGGTCGAGGCTGGTCGGCTCGAGCACCGCGCCGACCACGATCGTCGGGTCACTGCTGCTGGATCCGCCGGTGGTCGACGGCGCGCTACCGGCGGTGGTCGGTGTCGCCGAACCTGCGGTCGTCGCGACGGTGCCGGGTGCCGCCGAGCCGCCGGTGCTCGTCGACGAGGCGACGGTGGAGGCGACGCCCGCTGCCGTCGTCGTCGCCGGCGCCGCGGTCGTGGTGGTGCTCGACTTGTCGCTGCCGCACGCGGCGAGCACGAGCGCGCCGAGGACGAAGGGAGCGGCGAAACGCCAACGGCGGGACGCTCGAGACGTGTGGGACGAGGTGTTCACGGTCGGCACGATAGTTGAATCCTGACCTTTTCGATCAAGTTTGGTTGCTGGCAGCAAATGCCTGGTCGAGGTCCCACAGCAGATCGTCGAGCGCCTCGATGCCGACCGACAACCGGACGAGGTCGCCGGTGACCCCGCTGAGCACTTGCTCGTCGGGCGTGAGCTGGCGGTGCGTGGTGCTGCCGGGGTGGATCGCGAGGCTCTTCAGGTCCCCGATGTTCGCGAGGTGGCTGAACAACCGCAAGGCCTCGATGAAGCGTCGCGCCGACTCGTCACCCGCGCGCAACCCGAACGCGAGCACCGCGCCGGCACCGTTCGGCAGCAGTCGCTGGGCCCGGGCGTACCAGCGCGAGCTGGGCAGGCCGGGGAAGCTGACCCAGCCGACCTCCGGACGTCGTTCGAGCCACTCGGCGATCGCCTGCGCGTTGGTCACCTGGCGCTCCATCCGCAGGCTCAGCGTCTCGACCCCTTGCAGCAGGTAGAACGCGTTCTGCGGGGAGATCGCCGCGCCGAGATCGCGCAGCAGCGTGGTGCGGGCGCGGACGATGAACGCCAGTTCACCGAAGGCCTCCGTGTACGACAGCCCGTGGTACGACTCGTCGGACTCGTAGAGCTGGGTGAACCGCGGGTTGCCGGCCCACGGGAAGCGTCCGCTGTCGACGATGATCCCGCCGATCGACGTGCCGTGGCCACCGAGGAACTTGGTCGCCGAGTGGACCACGATGTCCGCGCCCCACTCGATCGGCCGCAGCAGGTACGGGCTGGCGAGCGTGTTGTCGATGACGAGCGGGATGCCGTGCTCGTGGGCGATCGCGGAGACGCTCTCGATGTCGAACACGTCGCCACGTGGGTTGCCGATCGACTCGCCGTAGAACGCCTTCGTGTTGGGCCGGATCGCCGCGCGCCAGGCATCGAGGTCGTCCACGTCGGCGATGAACGTGGTGTCGATCCCGAGCCGGCTGAGCCGGTGGCGCAGCAGGTTGTAGGTACCGCCGTAGAGCGACGACGAGGAGACGATGTGGTCGCCGGCGTCGGCGATGTTCAGCAGTGCGTAGGCCTCCGCCGCCTGTCCGCTGGCGACGGCCAACGCACCGACGCCGCCCTCCAGCGAGGCGATCCGCAGCTCGAACGCCTCCTGCGTCGGGTTCGCCAGGCGGGTGTAGACGAAGCCTTCCTCCTGCAGGTCGAACAGGCGCGCCGCGTGCGCCGCGTCCTGGAAGGCGAACGAGGTGGTCTGGTAGATCGGGATCGCCCGCGCCCCGGTGAGCGGATCGGCTCGGGTGCCGGCGTGGACCTGACGCGTCGCGAACCCGTACTCGCGCGCGGGTGGCACGGCTGGCTCGGGCTGTTGCTGCCGGTGTTGCTGCTGCGGGTCGCCGTCCATCGCCGCAACGCTACCCGGCCAAAGCCGACCGATCCGGTCGACAATCGGGTGTCGGCGGCGCGTAGCATCGTGACCATGGCCGCCGCGTCGCCCGCTCTCCCCGTCCTCGACATCGCCGCGTTCCGTGCCGATCCGTCGTCGGCCGCGGCGTCGGCGTTCGTCGACGAGCTGTGCCGGGTCGTCCACGAGGTCGGCTTCTTCTACATCTCGGGCCACGGCGTCGACACGGATCTGTTCGGCCGGGTCCACGAGGTCGCGAGGCAGTTCTTCGCCCAGGCAGAGGACGTGCGGCTGGAGATCGAGAACGTCCGCTCCCCGCAGTTCCGCGGCTACACCCGGTTCGGCCACGAGCACACGAACGGCAAGGTCGACCTGCGCGACCAGGTCGACATCGGGCGCGAGCTGCCACCGCCGACGCTCGGTCCCGACGATCCGGCGTGGCTCGTGCTGCGCGGCCCGAACCTGTGGCCGTCGGCCCCCGTGGCGTTCCGACCCGTGCTCAGCACGTGGATGGACGAGCTCGAGGCGCTGGCCCACACGCTCCTGCACGCGCTCGCGATCGCACTCGGCCAGCCCGTCGATGCGTTCGACGAGGTGGTCAGTCCTGCGGAGATCCTGCTCAAGGTGATCCGCTACCGCGCCGCGAGCGAGGGGGAGGAGCCCAGTGACCAGGGCGTCGGGGCGCACCGCGACACCGGCTTCATCACGTTCGTCCACCAGGACGACGTGGGTGGGCTGCAGGTCGAGCGCGACGGTCACCTCATCGACGTGCCGGCGCTCGCCGGCACCCTCGTCGTGAACATCGGCGAGATGTTCCAGCTCGTCACGCGCGGCTACTTCAAGGCGACGGTGCACCGCGTCGTCGCCCCGCCGCCCGGGGCCGAGCGGATCAGCGTCGCGTACTTCTTCAACCCCAAGCTGGAGGCGACGCTGCACCCGATCGAGCTGCCCGCCGAGCTCGCCGCGCAGGCACCCGGCGGCGAGAGCGCGGATCGCAACAACCCGATCCTCAGCAACTACGGCGACAACTCGCTGAAGGTGCGGTTGCGGGCCCACCCCGATGTCGCCGAACGGCACCACGCCGACCTGGTCGCGAGTGGCCGCTGGTCGACGCCGGTCGCGGGCTGACCGGGCGGGCAGCGATGACGATCAAGGTCCACTGGTTCCTGCCGACGTCCGGCGACAGCCGCACGGTGGTGCCGTTCGGCCCCGGCGGGCACCACCGTCCGCCGACCATCGACTACCTCGCGCAGATTGCGCAGGCCGCCGACCACCTCGGCTATGAGGGCGTGCTCACGCCGACGGGCACGTGGTGCGAGGACGCGTGGCTCGTCACTGCGGCGCTGATCCGGGAGACGAAGCGGTTGAAGTTCCTCGTCGCCTTCCGACCCGGTTCCGTCACCCCGACGCTCGCCGCGCAGAAGGCGGCCACGTTCCAGCGCATCTCCGACGGTCGGCTGCTGCTCAACATCGTCACCGGCGGGGAGCAGTCCGAGCAACGCCGGTTCGGTGACTGGCTCGACCATGACGAGCGCTACGACCGCACCGACGAGTTCCTCACCGTCCTGCGCGGCGCCCTGTCCGGGAGGCCCACCGACTTCGAGGGTCGCTACTACCACGTCGAGGGTGCGACGATCAGCGGTGGCGCGATGCCGACGCCGCTGTACTTCGGCGGGGCATCGGATGCCGCCGAACGGGTCGCGGCCAAGCACGTCGACGTCTACCTCGCCTGGGGCGAGCCGCCGGAGATGGTCGCGCCGCGACTGGAGCGGATGCGCACGCTCGCCGCGGAGCAGGGTCGCGCGCTGCGGTTCGGGATCCGCCTGCACTCGATCAGCCGGGACGCCGCGAAGGACGCCTGGGCCGAGACGGAGCGGTTCCTCGAGCAGCTCGATCCGGGACTCGTCGAGACGGCGCAGCGCTCGCTCAGCCGCAGCGAGTCCGTCGGCCAGCAACGGATGCGGTCGCTGCACTTCGGGTCGCGTGAGGACCTCGTCGTGTCGCCGAACCTGTGGGCCGGGTACGGCCTCGTCCGTGGCGGGGCCGGCACCACGCTGGTCGGCAGCCACGAGGAGGTCGCCGACCGGATCGAGGAGTACCACCAGCTCGGCTTCGACGAGTTCATCATGTCCGGCCACCCGCACATCGAGGAGGCCTATTGGTTCGGCGAGGGCGTCCTGCCGATCCTGCGCCGCCGCGGGCTGGTGGAGGAGCTGCCGACGAAGCCGACCCAGACCCCCACCGTCGCATACGCCCCCTTCAGCGCCCGCTGACCGGGCGGTCCGTTCACGTCTGTCGAGCCGGCGCCGCGGGTTGGGCGTTCTGGACATGTTCTGGCCGAGCCCCGCTCGGTCGGATGATGACCGGTTGGGGCTGGGGGACGCCTACGGCCGGGGCCGGAGGCGCGGCCGGGGCTCGGGGATCAGGTGGGCCAGGTGACTCGGACGGGGTATCCGCCGGCGGCGATGACCCGTTCGCCCCAGGGGTCGAGGAGCTCGAACAGGCGGTCGGCGTCGTCGCCGAGGGCGGCCACGACTCGCTGCTCCATGTGGTCGGTGGCGACCTCGATGTCCTCGCGCAGCGCACGGCCGGCGGGTGTGAGCTCGTCACCGTCGAGGTAGCCGCGGCTGCGCAGCCGGTCGAGGCCGGCGTCCAGCTCGTCCTCGGTCCAGCCACGCGAACGGACCCACGACTTCAGCGGCTGCCCGCGCCACGGATCGGTCAGCAGCCCGATCTCGCATGCGTCGAGATCGGCGTCGACCCATGCCGCGATGTGCCCGTCGCCGCGGTGCTCGCGCACGAGGTCGGCGGCACGCCAGAACGCGCCCATCGGGTCGTCGGGATAGCCGAGCGACAGCAGGCCGGAGAACAGCGCGCGTCCCTCGCCCGTGGCGGCGTCGGCCATCCGCTTGAGCACGTCCGTCGCCCAGCCGAGCCCATCCGGCGACTCGCCGATCATCCGCTTCAGCGACGACGTGGCGCCGAGCTCGCGCGCGGCGAGCACCGACGGCTGGTCGGTGATCTTCCATCCCTCGGCGACAGCGTCGACGACCATCGGGCGTTTGAACACGCCGAACGCGGCGGCGACGAGGTGGCCGCTGACCTGTGGCCCGAGCGGCGCGCCACGGCTCGTGAAGTACGCCTGCATGTTCGGGTACTCCATCTTGCCGACGACCCGGCTCGGGCCGCCGAAGCCGAGGCTCTCGTAGGCGCGGTGCACCTCGGGGACGAAGTAGATGCTCGATGCGATCGGCTCGACGACCTGCCAGATCCGGCGTGCGACGGGAAGCGTCTGCGCGGGCACCACCGTCACCGTGAGCCCTGGCCGTCGTCGACCTTGACGACGGTGCCGGTGACGAACTCGGAGGCCGGCGAGGCGAGGAACAGCAGCGTGCTGTCGAGCTGGGCCGGGTCGCCGAGGCGGTGGCGGGGGAAGCCCTTGGTGATGTCGCCGATGCGCTGCAGCATCCCGTCCATCATCTCCGAGGAGAACGCACCGGGAGCGATGCCGTTGACGTTGATGTCGAAGCGGGCCCACTCGACCGCGAGGGCCTCGGTCATCCGGTTCACCGCGGCCTTCGTGACCGAGTACAGCGCGGCGCCCATGCCGTTGTAGCTGAACGCTCCCATCGACGAGATGTTGATGATCCGGCCGGGCTTCTTGGCGTCGATCAGTCGCTTGGCGACCTCGGTGGCGAGCAGCCACGGACCACGCAGGTTCGTGTCGAACACCGCGTCGACGAGCTCCAGCGACATCTTGTGCGCACGTTGCGCATCCGGGATCCCGGCGTTGTTGACGAGGATCGAGATCGTGCCGACCTCTGCCTCGACGACGTCGATCGCCTCGATGATCGAGGCGGGGTCGGTGACGTCGAGCCGCACGGGCAGGCACTTGCCGCCGCTGGCGCTGATCTCCTTGGCGACGTCGTCGAGCTTGTCGATGCGGCGCGCCGCGGCGACGACGTGGGCGCCGGCAGCAGCCAGCGTGAGGGCGAAACGGCGTCCGAGACCGGAGCTGGCACCGGTGACGAGCGCCACCTGGCCGGTGAGGTCGAACGATGCGTTCGGGAGTGCGTATTCCTGATCGGTCACGCGCTCAGGTTGGCAGGATCGCCGTGCGCAGGTCGCATCCGGGACGCGTGGTCGGCGGTGGAGCTCAGGCGCGCTCGTCGACGATGTCGACGAGCCCCCAGTCGAGCGCCGTCGCCGCATCGAGCGTGGCGCCGGTCAACCCCATCCACGCGGTGCGCTGGCGCCCGATGCGCCACGGCAGGCTCACCGTGCCACCAGCTCCCGGCACGAGTCCGAAGCGGACCTCGGGAAGCATGATCGACGTCGACGCGGCGGCGCGGACGGTGGTCGCGAACGCCGGCAGCTCGATGCCCGCGCCGATGCACCAACCGTGCAGCTCCACCTCGACCTTCGCCGCGAGGCGGTGCATCAGCCGGCCCGCGCTGCGGGTGAGACGCACGAGGTGCGCGGTCGCCGGGTCGGGACGGGTGCCGAACTCGTCGAGGTCGCCACCGCTGCTGAACGACGGTCCGGCACCGCGGACGACGATCCTCGAGACATCCGCGTCCAAGCCCGCCTGGAGCGCTTCCACGAAGCCGTCGCGCATCGCCGCGTCGTAGGCGTTGTGCCGCTTCGGTCGATCGAGGGTGATCGACAACGTGCTGCCGTCGCGCTCGACCCGAACGGCCGGGCCGTCCGCGGGGCTCGGCGGACGTCGAGGTGTCGCAGCCCGCCATGCGGCGAACTCCGGCCCCGCCTGCAAGGTGGAGTACACCGCCGATTCCGCGGCGAGCCCCAGCTCGACCGGCAGGTGCTCGTTGCCGCGCAGCAGCACGGCGAACGAGACCGCCGCGATCGGCGTCGCCGCGATCCGTTCGAGCAGGACCTCGATCGAGGGGTCGTCCCGATGCACGACGACGTCGGCGTGGCCGACGAGTGCGATGCGGTCCTCGACCGAGATGTCGCCGACGAGCGCGATCACGACGATCGGCAGCGAGCCGACGTGCGGAAGGGGGTCGCCGGCGCCGGCGTCGACGACGACGGCGGCCGATCCGTCGAGCGCGGTGAGGACGTCCGCGGCCCACGGCGAGCGGACCAGCTCGGCGAACACCCGGGCGTCGTAGGGCTGCAGATCGATGCGCGTCAGCGTACGACGGGGGACATCTCCGGCTCCACCGGACGGTCGCGCACGTCGGGCCGGATCGACGGCGGCGCGGGGCAGCGGACACACTGTCGTGGATGAACGTCGCCTCGTTGCTGGACCCGGAGATCGCCGCGGCGCTCGCCACGCTGCCGCGCTCCAACGCTCCGCTGACCAACGACACGCTGCCGCTGACGCGCGCCTCGATGGTCAGCATGGCGCAGGGTCTGCAGCTCTCGGACCGCGTCACGCGGACCGACCACACGATCGCCGTCGCCGGCGGCCCGGACGTGCACGTGCGGGTGCACCGCGCCGTCGCTGTCGGTGCCGAAGGCGACCCCGCTGGGGACGTCGAGCGGCCCGGTCTCGTGTGGATGCACGGCGGCGGCCTCGTGGCCGGCACCCACCTCATCGACGACGGGCGCTTCGATCGGTGGTGCCCGATGTTCGGCGTCGTCGGCATCTCCGTCGACTACGGGCTCGCGCCCGAGCGGCCGTACCCGGGCCCGCTCGACGACTGCTACGCCGCGCTGCAGTGGGTCCACGAGCACGCGTCCGAGCTCGGCGTGCGCACGGACCGGGTCGGCATCGGCGGCAGCAGCGCCGGCGGGTGCCTCGCCGCCGGTCTCGCGCTCCTCGCCCGCGATCGCGGGGAGCTGCCGATCGCGTTCCAGGCGCTGATCTACCCGATGATCGACGATCGGATGATCAACCCGTCGAGCAGCTGGGACGTCCCGATCTGGCCGCCCGCGTCGAACGCGTTCGGCTGGTCGAGCTACCTCGGCGACCGCTACGGGACCGCTGACGTGCCGTCCTACGCCGCCGCGGCACGCGCCACCGACGTCGCCGGCCTGCCGCCGACGTTCATCTGCGTCGGTGCGCTCGACGGTTTCGTCGACGAGGACATCGACTACGCAACGCGACTGAACCGTTCCGGCGTCCCGACCGAGCTGCACCTCTACCCCGGTGCCCCGCACGGGTTCGATCTGCTGCTGCCCGGTTCGCGCCTGGCACGACGTGCACGGCTGCACCTCGAGGAGTGGCTCGCCGCCGTCCTCGCCTGACGACCCCGGCGACACCTCGCGCGGCGACCAGCGGCGGCCTCGCGCGGCCGCCCGGATCGATCCATCTCCGGAACTGCGGTCGCGGACTTCTTCCGGCTCGTCGGGGCCTGACCCCGAGCCGCAGGATTCGCGCATCTGCAGAGCCGCTGGCGCGTCTCTGGTTCGTGCCGGTCACGAGCACACCGCCCGTCGTGGGCACCGGGGCACAGCGTGGTGACCCGGTCCCACGGGCGGGCACGGCGCTGAGGGCGCAGCGTCAGAACGGCGTGGGAACGGCGCACCGGTCGTGGCGTCTGTCGTCGGCGGCCGACGGGTACTCGTCGGCATGCGCGTGCTGGTGGCGGGTGGGACGGGCTTCATCGGGCGCCGGCTCGTGCCTGTGCTGCGCTCGGCCGGCCATGAGGTCGACGTGATGACCCGTCATCCGGACGGCGAGGGCGAGGTGTTCGGCGACGTCGGTGATCCGGCGTCGCTCGCCGGTCCGCTCGATGCCGCGGACGCGGCGTACTACCTCGTCCACTCGCTCGACCGCGCCGACTTCGCCGAGTACGACGCCGCCGGCGCCACGGCGTTCGCCAAGCAGGCCAGCGCGAGCGGCCTGCGGCGGGTCGTCTACCTCGGCGGTCTCGGCGACGACGGCGATCAGCTGTCGGCGCACCTGCGCAGCCGCCGCGAGGTGGAGGAGATCCTGTCCTCGGCAATGCCCACCGTGGCGTTGCGCGCGGGCATCGTCGTCGGCCACCAGAGCACCGCGTGGGAGGTGCTCTGCCAGCTGGTCGAGCGGCTGCCGGTGATGATCACGCCGAAGTGGGTCAACACCCGCACCCAGCCGATCGCGCTCGACGACGTCGTGGCGTTCCTCGCGGCAGCGCTCGACGAGTCGATCCCGCCCGACCACTACGACGTCGGGGCGCCGGACGACACCTCCTACCGCGAGATGATGCTCACCGTGGCGCACGAGCAGCAGCGACGGCTGTACATCCTGCCGGTCCCCGTGCTGTCGCCGTCGCTGTCGTCGCGGTGGCTGGGCCTCGTCACCGATGTCGACATGGAGACGGCGCGCAACCTCGTCGGCTCGATGACGAACACCGTCGTCGTCAACGAGCGGCGCCTCGAGGAGCTCGCGGGTCACCGGCCGATGCCGTTCCTCGACGCCGCCCGCGCCGCACTCGCTGAGCGACGTCGACGCCGGGACGGTGCCGGCAACCGCTCGTGATCGCGCCGTCCGCGGTGCCGCCGGCAGCGCGGTCCGTCCGCCGGCTGTCCCCGACCCGGGCCCGGGTCGTGGTCGTCGTCGCGCTGGTCATCGGATCCGGCCTGCTCGGCCTCGCGCTGCGCCTGCGGCGGGGCAGCCCGGAGTTCTACGGCGTCACGCTGCTCGTCGCGGTGGCGTGGTCGTTGCCGATCCTGGTGGTGCGACCGGTCACGGGTTCGCAACGTCGGTCGTGGCAGATCGAGGCGGCAGCCGGCGCGATCATCGGGGTGGCGATGTTCGGCGTGTTCGTCGCAGGAGCGGCGATCGGGCGGCACTTCAGCTTCCTCGCCGACCCGATCGACAGCATCCTCCGCAAGGCCGACGGCGGGCCGGTCGCCGCGGTGCTCGCGGTCGCGCTCGTCAACGCAGTGGCGGAGGAGCTGTACTTCCGCGGCGCCCTGGTCGTCGCACTCGGGTCGCAGAGGCGCAGGACGCACCTCATCGCGCTGGTCGTCTACATCGGCGTCACCGCGGTTGGCGGCAACACCGCGCTGGTGCTCGCCGCGGTGGTGATGGGAGCGGTGTTCGCCGCCGAGCGGTGGTGGAGCGGCGCGCTCGCGGCGCCGATCGCCACCCACCTCGCGTGGTCGACGTTGATGATCCTCGCCTTCCCCCGCTGAGCGGGCGGCCGTTCTCGCGGACTGGAGGACAGGCATCGCGCCACGTCGAGCGGGTAAACTGTGCGGCCGCTGACGTGCGCAGGAGGAGGTGATGTCGATGCAACGTGGAGAACCTCGAAGTTGCCGGCGACATCGCCCGTCCGTCGCCCTCCTCCTCGCCCCGCGCTGATCCTGTCCTAGCGGACTGATCGGGCGCCGGCCGGCGAACGAGGGTGGTTGTCCCTCGTTCCCCCTCGAGACCCCGAGGAGTCCGTCATGGTCGTCCGCACCTTCCTGCGAGCCGCCCGCGGTCGTGCATCACGCCGCGGATCCCGCCGCCCCGAGCGCCGCGTCGTGCGCCGCTCGATCCACGCCGGCCTGATGTCGTCGCTGATCTCCGTCGCCGGCCTGATCGGGCGATCGGTGCGTGATCAGCACGGTGCCGAAGTCGGCCGCGTGCGCGACGTCGTCATCCGCTGGGAGGACGCGACGTACCCGGCGGTGAGCGGTCTCGTCGTCGCGGTCGGCCGGCGCAGTGCGTTCGTCGCGGGCGCGTCGATCGAATCGATCACCGCGGCCGGTGTGCGCCTGCGCTCGACCAAGGTCGACCTGCGCGACTTCGTGCCGCGCGAGGGCGAGGTCGCACTCGCCCGCCACGTCATCGACCATCAGCTCGTCGACGTCGACGGTGTGCGCGTCGTGCGCGCCTCGGACCTGTACCTCGCGCCGCTGGGCGACGCCGTCCGGCTCGTCGGCGTGGACGTCGGCATGCAGACGCTCGTCCGCCGGCTCGGTCCGGCGCGGTTGCGTTCGATCCCGACGCCGACGCGGGTGATCGACTGGGCCGCGATCCAACCACTGCGCACGCCGGGCGCATCGGTGCGCCTCGCCGATGCGCACGTCGGCCTGCGTCGACTGCGGCCCGCCGAGCTCGCCGGGTTGCTGGAGGATCTCGGCCGTTCGCAACGCCAGGGCCTGCTCGACGCGCTCCATCCGGAGCAGGCGGCGGAGGCGTTGGAGGAGCTCAACGACGACGATCGTGAGCTGCTGCTGCGCGAGCTGCCGGTGCGGCAGGCGGCCGACCTGCTCGCCGGCATGGCCCCCGACGAGGCCGCCGACATCCTGCGCGACCTCGACCGCGAGGACCGCGACGCGCTGCTGGCGGCGCTGCAGCCCGAGACCGCCGACGAGCTGTCGATGTTGCTGTCGTTCCACGAGGACACGGCCGGCGCGGCGATGACGACGGTCCTCGTCCTCGTCGCTCCGAGCCAGACCGTGCACGATGCCGTCGTCGCGCTGCGTGCCATCGCTGAGGATCGCAACGACGTGGACGGGGTGCTCGTGGTCGATGCCGAGGGTCGGCTGATCGACGACATCTCGTTGTTCGAGCTGCTCACCGCGCCGGCCGACATCGCCATCGGCGAGCTCATCGCCGCGCCGCTGCCGGTCACCGTGCGTCCGGACGACTCGTTGGCGACGGCCGTGCGCAGCCTCGTCGACAACCGCGGCTCGTCGATCGTCGTCGTCGACCAGGATCGGCGCCCGGTCGGACGGATCCTCGCCGACGACGTCATCGACGCCCTGCTCGACGACCACCGCCTACCGCAGGTCGTGCGGGCCATCTCGTGAACGCGGGCCGCATCGTCCGGCGGGTGCGCCGGTGGCCGGTGTCCGGGAAGGTGCTCGCGCTCCTCGGCCCCGGCCTGATCGCCGCCAACGCCGGCAACGACGCCGGCGGCATCACGACGTACGCGTCGGCCGGCGCGCAGTACGCGTACCGCACCCTGTTCGTGATGGTGCTCGTCACGATCGCGCTGATCATCGTCCAAGAGATGTCCGCGCGCCTGGGCGTGTACACCGGCGAAGGGCTGGTGTCGTTGATCCGCGAGCAGTTCGCGCTGCGCTGGGCGGCCCTGGCGGTCGTCGCGCTGCTCATCGCCAACCTCGGGCTCGTCGTCTCCGAGTTCGCCGGCATCGGCGCCGCGTTCGAGCTGCTCGGTGTGTCGCGGTACATCTCCGTCCCGCTCGCCGCGGTGGTGATCTGGGCAGTCGTCACGCTCGGCTCGTACCGCTACGCCGAGCGGGTGTTCCTGATCCTGACCCTGCCGTTCCTCGCCTACCCCGTGGCCGCCGTGCTCGGCCATCCGAAGTGGAGCACGGCCGCGACCAACACGTTCATCCCGCACCTCGTCGGATCTCGCACGTTCCTGTTGCTGTGCGTGGCGTTGATCGGCACCACCATCACGCCGTACATGCAGCTGTACCAGGCCGCGGCGGTGGCCGATCGCGGGACGCAGGCCGCGGACTACCGCGCCGCGCGGACCGACGCCATCGTCGGCTCGATCTTCTGCAACCTGATCGCGATGGCGATCATCGTCGCCGTCGCGTCGGCGATCGGTGGGCAGGGGCCGTTGACGTCGGCGGCCCAGGCGGCAAAGGCGCTCGAGCCGGTGGTCGGCTCCGCAGCCAAGACACTGTTCGCGATCGGGCTGCTCGGCGCCTCGGCACTCGCCGCCGCGGTCGTCCCGCTGTCGACGGCGTACGCACTGTCGGAGGCCGTGGGCGCCGAGCGCTCGATCTCCAGCTCGTTCCGTGAGGCGCCGTTGTTCAACGGCCTGTTCACCGGTCAGATCGTGATCGGCGCTGCAGTCGCGCTCGCGCCCGGCAACCTGATCAGCCTGTTGATCAACACCCAGATCATCAACGGGCTGATCGCCCCGATCTTCCTCACGTTCCTGCTGATCCTCGCCAACCGCCCGGCCGTGCTCGGTCCCGCGGTCAACACCCCGCGCTTCCGCGCCGCCGCCATCCTGTGCGTCGGGGTGGTCGGAGCCCTCGCGGTGGTCGCCGCGCTGACGACGGTGGCGAGCTGGTTCGGCTGACCGTGCAGAGAGGGTCGTCCCGTCGGGCGTGAGCCGATCGTCAGCCGATCGTGCCGTCGACCGTGAGCTCGCGGACCCGCGCCCGGAGCACGTCGAGTGCCGGCTCGTTCAACCCTCCCTGCGGGAAGATGACGTCGGCGTAGCGCTTGCTCGGCTCGATGAACTGCTCGTGGCTCGGGCGCACCGTCGCGAGGTACTGGGCGATGATGCTCTCCGCGGTGCGACCGCGTTCGCGCACGTCGCGCTCGAGGCGGCGGATCAGCCGCAGATCGGCATCGGTGTCGATGTACACGCGCAGGTCGAAGCGCTCGCGCAGCTGCGGCTCGTACAGCACGAGGATCCCCTCGACGACGACGATCGGCGCGGGGTGCACCATCCGCACCTCCTCGCTGCGGTCGTCGATCGCGTAGTCGTAGATCGGGACGGGCACGGAGGCGCCGGCAACGAGCGCCGCGAGGTGATCGTTGAGCAGCTGCCAGTCGAACGCGTCGGGGTGGTCGTAGTTGGTGATCGTGCGCTCCACGCCCGGCGGCCGGGTGCGGCGCACGTAGTAGGAGTCGAGCTTGATCAGCGCGAGGTGATCGCCCCCGGCGAGCTCGGCGAGGCGTTCGCTCACCGTCGTCTTGCCCGAGCACGTGCCGCCGGCGACGCCGATCAGGAACGGCTGGGTCGGCGTGCGCGGCATCGACCGGTCACGTTACGTCGACGGCCGTCGATCACGTGTCGTCGATCACGTGTCGTCGGTGAGGTGTCGTCGGTGGGTGTCGTCGGTGGGTGTCGGCGTCCCGTTCCCGCGAACGTCGAGGGTGCTTGTATTCGACGGGTCCGCCGGTCAGGCTGTGCGGATGACGGAGAGCGAGGAACCGTTGGGCGAGCGCGCCCGGGCCATGATCGAGTTCGAGGCGCACTGGTTCACGTTCGACGAAGATCGTCATGACACGATCCGCGCCAGGTTCGCGTGCTCGGTGGAGGACTACAATCTCGAACTCAACCGGGTGATCGATCATCCGGGGGCCCTCGCCATCGATCCGCTGGTGGTTCGCCGGTTGCGTCGTCTGCGTGAGCGAAGGCGGCGAGCTCGGATCGACGGGACGGCATCCGCGAACCAAGGGGGCCATGCATGACCAACGATCAGACCGGACGCACACCTCGCCAGACCACTGGTGGGGCGCCCGCTGCGTCCACGATCATGATCGTCGTCACGGTCATCGCAGTCGTCGTCGGGTTCTTCATCTTGAAGAAGATCCGCGACGACGGCGACGGTGGCTCGTCCCTGCGGCCCACGACCAACTCGACGTCGACGACGGCCACGACGCTCGATCCGGCGCTGACCTCGACCACGCTCGGGGTCACCACCACGACCGGCCTCGTCACCACCGGCACGACCGTGCAGGTGGCCAACGTCTCCACCGCCAGCGGCGTGGCCGCAAGCCTCACCACCGAACTGAAGGGCAAGGGCTTCACGGTCGGCAAAGCCACGAACGGCACCGGCGCGAAGCTGGCGACCAGCGTCGTCTTCTACGACCCCACCAACCCCAGCGCGCAGGCGGTGGCCAACTCGGTGGCGACGCTGATGGGTGGCGTCCCGGTCCAGCCGATGCCATCGCCGATCCCGGTCGCGGGCGGCAAGGTGGACACCGGCGTCGGCGTGCTGGTGATGCTCGGCAACGACAGGGCCGGCAAGACGTTGGCGCAGATGTCGGGTGCGGCCGGCACGGCCACCACGGCCGCTGGCTCGGCGACCACTGCCGGTGTCACGACGACGACGAAGGCCTGAGCCGCCGCAGCAACGTCAGCGCCGCGTGCTCCACGCACCACAGCGGCTCGTTCATCGCCCGGTCCAGTCCGTACTCGGCCGCGAGCGCGACGTGCTCGATGCGGTCCGCCACCTCGGGCGCCGCGTCGCCGACGACCGCACCCACCGGCTTGCCCGCGTCGACCGCCAGTCCATGGACGCCGCCGACCACCTTGCCTTCGAAGCTCTGCTCGTCGAGGAAGCCCTCGCCGGTGACGACGAGGTCGGCCGCCGCGATCGCATCGTGCAGATCGAGCTCGTCGGCGACGAGGTCGAAGCCGGGCAGCAACCGTCCGCCGAGCGCGAGCAAGCCGCCCGCGAGTCCGCCGGCCGCACCTGCGCCGTCGATGTTGCGCACGTCGATGCCGTGCTCGTGGGCGTAGATCTGGGCGACCCGCTCGAGCCGTCCAGTGAGCAGCCGCACCTGCGCCGGTGTCGCGCCCTTCTGCGGGCCGAAGACCGCGGCGGCGTCGAGGAAGCGGGTGCGCACGTCGCAGGCGACGAGCAGCTGGACGCCACGCAACCGATGCGGCGCATGGATCGCGCGCACGGCTCCGAGTCCGCCGTCCGTCGTCGCCGAGCCGCCGAGGCAGACGAGGATCCGCTTCGCCCCGGCGTCGAGCGCCATGTCGATCAGCTCGCCGGTCCCCGTCGTCGACGCCGCCATCGCGTCGTTGCCCTCGGCACCTCCGGCGAGCGAGAGCCCCGACGCGGCGGCCATCTCGATCACCGCGGTGTCTCGGTGCAGGCGCCACGGCGCGCCGACGACGTCGCCGAGCGGCCCGGTCACCGTCGACGTGCGGTTCGCGCCGCCGAGCGCCGCAAGCGTGCCCTCCCCGCCGTCCGCGACCGGCACCTCGGAGCAGTCGAATCCGAGATCCCAGCACGCGTTGCCGATCGCCCGAGCGACCTGCGCCGCGGTCGCGGTGCCGCGGAACTTGTCGACGGCTGCCACCACGCGCACGGCACGAGCCTAGGAGGACGTGCGGCCGGCGCCGATCGACGCCGGCGTGACCTGCATGACACCGCGCGCCGGCCGTGCCGGAACGCGCCACGAGGCGGACGTGCGTCGGTGGCGGGCGCGTACCGAGCTGACACGATGATGTGGCTGTCGATCCGGTGCCCGCGTCGGGGCGGATCAATCCTGACCGCGCCGGTAGCATTTGCCGACATGGCCGTCACCGTTCGAATCCCCACCACCATGCGCCCCCTCGCCGGCGGCGCCTCGACGGTCAAGGTCGAGGGCGACACCCTCGCCGACGTCCTCGCCCGGCTCGACGAGACGCACCCCGGCTTCAAGGAGCGGTTGTTCGACGACTCGGGCGAGCTGCGCAAGTTCGTCAACGTCTTCGTCGCCGATGACGACGTGCGCTACCTCGACGGAGTCGACACCAAGGTGCCCGACGGCGAGACCGTCAGCATCATCCCGGCCGTCGCCGGCGGCTGACCCGCCCTCGCTGCAGACCGCCGCTCCTGGCGGCTGAGGCCTCCTCCGTCGCGCCGTAGCCGGGGCCTGTCGGTTGCTCCACGCCGCGCTCGCCGCGCACCGCTGCCGGGAAGCAACCCAGGTAAGGAGGATGGGCCCGGTGCCGAAGCTCCGGGCCCTTCGCCATTCGTGTGCGTCGGCTCGCTGGGCGAGACAGGGGGACTAGTAGTCCTCCATGCCTCCGCCGGGCATGCCGCCGCCACCGTTCTGCTCGGGCTTGTCGGCGACCACGGCCTCGGTGGTGAGGAACAGGGCCGCGATCGACGCTGCGTTCTGCAGCGCGGAGCGGGTGACCTTGGCGGCGTCGATGACGCCGAGCTTGACGAGGTCGACGTACTCGCCGGTCGCGGCGTTGAGGCCGTTGGTGCCCTCGAGGTTCTTCACCTTCTCGACGACCACACCACCCTCGAGGCCGGCGTTCTCGGCGATCTGCTTCAGCGGCGCTTCCAGCGACTTGGCGACCAGGCGGGCGCCCGTTGCCTCGTCACCACGGAGGCTGTCGGCCACCTTCAGCACGTCGGCCTGCGCACGCAGCAGGGCAACGCCGCCGCCGGGCACGACACCCTCTTCGATGGCAGCCTTCGTCGTCGACACAGCGTCCTCGATGCGGTGCTTCTTCTCCTTGAGCTCGACCTCGGTGGCCGCGCCGACCTTCAGCACGGCAACGCCGCC
>JAODBQ010000680.1 GCA_025464045.1 Ilumatobacteraceae bacterium | reverse complement strand
CCGTCGCGTAACATCCGGGCGTGACCGTCACGTTCGAGCCCGATCCCGAGGCGAGCCCGACGCGCGGCCTGCTCCAGCACCGCTTGTACCGGTTGCAGGAGGAGGGCGCCAACATGCAGCTGCTGATGCGGTTCACCACCCTGCCGGCGAAGCTCCTCCCGGACCTGTCGTGGCGCAGCCTGCGCACCCGTCTGCTGCGCCTCGCCGGCTGGCAGATCGGGTTCGGCACCGCGCTGTTCGACGTCCCGAACATCTACGGCCGCGGCAAGATCCTGCGGCGGTTCTCGATCGGCGAGCACTGCATCGTCAACGTCGGCAGCCTGTTCGAGCTGAACGACTCGATCACCATCGGCGATCGCGTGTCGATCGGCCACCAGGTCCTGTTCCTCACCACCACGCACCTCGTCGAGGGCGAGTGTCAGCGCGCCGGTCGGCTCGTCTCGGCGCCGATCGTGGTCGAGAACGGTGCCTGGGTCGGCGCCCGTTCGGTCGTCCTGCCGGGAGTGACGATCGGTCGCGGCAGCGTCGTCGGCGCAGCCTCGGTGGTCACCCGCGACGTACCCGCGAACACGCTCGTCGCCGGCGCGCCGGCACGCTTCGTGAAGGCCCTCCCGACCTGACACCGACGACCTGATCGGCGGCTCACATCGATCGACCGCCCTGGTAATCTCGGCGCTCTTGGCTCCAGGAGGTGGCGATTGGACACAATGACGTCGGCGGCCATGGCCCAGCACATGCAGGCGCTGGACGAGGTCGGGTTCGTCGTCCTTCCGGGTCTCGTCGATCCCGGCGCGCTGGACAAGCTGCACCGCGTCGTCGACGACGGTTTCACGAACGGGATGGCCGCCGGCCCGTTGTTCGAGGGCGGTGGGTTCTTCAGCGGTCACCTCAACTGCTACCCGGGTCGCGGAGCGGAGTTCGCGTACGACGAGGTTCGCGCGTCGGGCGTGTTCGACATGGTGCGGCTGATGAACCCGGTGTGGGCGGACCGCCCGCGCGTCACGTTGAACTACAACATGCCTGGCAGCGTCGCCCAGCACTACCACATGGACGGCATCTACACGCAGGACTTCCTGATCTGCAACGTCGCGGTGGTCGACACCGATCTCGTCAACGGCGCGCTGGACGTGCTCCCCGGCACGAACCGCGAGTTCTACCCGTTCTGGAAGTACGCGGTGCAGCGGAAGTTCAAGGACAGCACCCGGGTGCCGCTGCGCCAAGGTGATGTGGTCGTGCGCCGCTCCACGCTGTGGCACCGCGGGATGCCGAACCGTTCGGCGGTGGCGCGGCCGATGCTCGCCGTCACCTTCGGGGAGGTGCACGAGCCGAACGTCGATCCGTTCCTGCAGAACGGCGGGGAGATCGAGTTCTACCCCAACTGGTTCCGCCCGACCCGCCTCGGTCGACTGCGCGAGAAGACGTTCGTCAAGGCCCCGATCACGTACTCGGCCTACCGCTTCGCGCGGTCGCTGTACGGCAACAAGGGCTACGCGTCCTGACCGCAGGCGCTGTCCGCCCGACCGACGCACACCCGATGGAGCACCGCACGCTCGGAATGACCGGACTCGACGTGTCGCTCCTCGGCATGGGCTGCGCCAAGCTCGGCAGCGCGTCGGCCGGCTACGGCCGGCGTCGTGCGGTCCGCCTCGTCGCCGAGGCGTACGACTCCGGCGTGCGTCTGTTCGACACCGCGGACGCGTACGGCGCAGGGGCCAGCGAATCGATCCTCGGCGAGGCGTTGGCGGGACGAACCGACGCGGTCATCGCGACGAAGGTCGGCTACCGCTTCCGCGAGCGGTCGGCGGCGGAGCGCGCGCTGCGTCGGCTGGCCGGGTCGGCGCGTGGTGTGGTCGGCGCCGCCCGCGGGCGCGTGGCCTCGCGGAGCGACGATCCCGCGCCGCACGTCGCCAGTGGCGCGTACACCGAGCACGACTTCTCGACCCCGTACATCCGCGCGGCGGTGGTGGCCAGCATGCGCCGGCTGCGCGTTGAGCGGATCGACCTGCTGCAGTTCCATGGGCCTCCGCCACCGGAGCACTGCGCACTCCCGGAGGTCGCCGGCACGCTGATCGACGACGGCGTGATCGGTGCGTTCGGGATCGGTTGCGAGCGGCTGGACGCGGCGGCGGCATGGGTCGAGGTCCCCGGGTTGGCCAGCATCCAGCTGCCGTTCGGCGTGCTCGACCCGCAGGCCGCGGCGACGACGATCCCGCGCGCCCGCGCCCTCGGTGTCGGCATCCTGCTGCGCGGCGTGCTCGGCGGGGGTGTCCTCGCCAGGTTCGTGCGCGGTGAGACGACCGGCCTCGATCCGCTGCGCCAGACGCGGGTCGAGCAACTCGCGGCTCTGGCGGCCGAGCACGGCGTGGACGTCCTCCAGCTCGCCGTGTGGTACGCGCTGCGCGTCGTGCCGGCCGATGCGATCCTGCTCGGGATCACGTCGGCGGAGCAGCTCGCCTCCAACGTCGCGATGGTCGCCACGCCACTGGACTCGAGCGAGACCATCGAGCGGATCCGCTCGATCGTGGATGCCGGCGGCGCATGAGGCGATCGACGAACGACGACGACCGGATCGTCGTCATCGGCAGCGGGCCGTGCGGTGCGATCGCGGCCAGCGAACTGGTCGGCGCCGGTGCACAGGTCACGATGCTGGAGGCGGGTCTGCGCACGCCGCGTGGCGTGATCGTGCGCACCGCCGGCCACACGCTCGCCCGCTGGCGATCGATGGACCAGATGTCGAGCAACCGCCACGTCAGCCTCGGCGATCCCGACACGGAGTGGTTCAGCAGCATCAGCCCGGGTGGCCTCTCGAACTACTGGACCGCCGCCGTCCCGCGGTTCGCCCCGCAGGACTTCACCGACGGGGCGCGGATCGACGAGCGCTTCCGTTGGCCGGTCGTCTACGACGACCTCGTCCCGTACTACGAGATCGCCGAGGACTTCCTCGACGTCACCGGGCCCGCCCGCTCGCTTCCCGTGCTCCCCGCCGGCCGCACGCGGTACCGACGTGAGCTGCCGGGAGACTGGCACCGGATCGCGACGGCCACTGCAGAGGACGCGCTGACGATGCTCCCACTCGCGCGCGGCAGGCGGTGGATGATCGCCCGGCGCGGCTCGGAGTTCAACAGCTACCACGTCATCGTCCAGCCGCTGCTGTCGTCGGCGTCGTTCGAGCTGCGGCGCGGCGCGCGGGCCACGCGGCTGCTCGTTGACGAGACCACCGGCTCGTTCGACGGCGTCGAATACCACGACGCCACCACCGGTCGTGTCGAACAGATCCGTGCCCGCGCCGTGGTCGTCGCGGCCGGCGCGATCGACAGCGCGTGCATCCTCCTGAGCTCGACGTCGAAGGCCGCGCCGATGGGGATCGGCAACGAGCACGGCCTGGTCGGTCGCTACCTCCACGACCATCCGCGCGAGTGGTGGCGCGCCGAGTACGAGCGCCCGCTGACGCTGCTCGACAACCCGGTGTACCTCGCCCGCGGCCCGTACGACGCGTCGCCGCCACTGCACGGAGCCTCGGCCACCATCGGTCTTGCCGCGTCGCGCGATCGCGTGCGCACGATCTGGCGCGGCAAGGGGACGATGTTCGGCGTGCAGGTGTTCGGGATGATGATCCCGGACGAGTCCGGACGCGTCTGCCTCGCCGATGGCCAGGCGGACGCGGCGGGTTCGCCCGTCGTCGAGATCGAGATGCGCTACGACGACGCTGCGCTCGCCACCCTGACGTCCGCGCGGGAGCGGTTCGAGGCGGTGTTCGCCGCCGCCGGCAACCCGGCCAAGGTGATCGCCGAGGACTGGCGCCCGCGGCCGGGCTCGTCCGTGCACTATGGCGGTTCGGTGCGGATGCACGCACGCCCCGAGCTCGGCGTGCTCGACGGCTGGAATCGGGTGCACTCGATGCCGTCGGTCGTCGTGTGCGACCTCGCCTGCTTCCCGACCAACCCGGAGAAGAACCCGACGCTCACGGCGATGGCGCTGGCGGCCCGCGCCGCGCGTCACCTCGCCGCGGATCCCGACGGCACCGGCTCGCCGTGACGAGCTACAGCGACCGGTAGATCGCGGCGATGTCCGCCGTCATCCGGTCGGCGGTGAACTCGGTCTCGACACGGCGGCGACCGGCCGCGCCCATCCGCTCGCGGAGCCCGGCGTCGTCGAGGAGCAGTTGCACGTTGCACGCCAGCGCGTCGATGTCGAGGTACGGCGACAGCAGCCCGGTGACGCCGTGATCGACCACTTCGACCGTGCCGCCATCGGCGATCCCGACGACCGGGATGCCGGCCGCCATCGCCTCGATGAACACCAGCCCGAACGGCTCGCCGGGGCTCGGCATCGCGAACACGTCGCTCGCGTGGATCAACCGGTGCGCGTCCGATCGGAAGCCCAGGAAGCGCACGGCCGTGGCGATGCCGAGCTCGTCGGCGAGCTGGCGCAGCTCGAGAGCGACGGGGCCGTCGATGCCAGCCGTCCCGTCCGCGCCGATCACGAGCAGCACGATGTCCTGCCGTGCGCCGATCACGATCGCCATCGCCTCGAACAGCTGGCGATGGCCCTTGAACCCGTTGAGCCTGGCGACGATCGACACGACGAACGTCGTCGCCGGGACCCCGAGCTCGTCGCGCACGGACTCGCGGTCCGACCGATGGAGCGAGGCGAGCTCGTCCTGGGGGGCCATCCCGTTGAGCGCCACCGCAACCCGCGCCGGGTCGTAGCCCATCTCGATCGCCGACGTGGCGACGAACTGCGAGATCGCGATCAGCCGGTCGGCGCGGTGCATCACCCATTTCGTCGGCGCGCTGAACCACGGGTCGGCCTTGACGTGCAGGTGCACGACGAGGCGCGCTCCGGTCACGCGCGCCACGACGTAGGCGAAGATCGTCTCGCGCGCCTTCTCCGTGCAGTGCACGATGTCGATGTTGCGGCGACGGACGTCGGCGCTCAAGCGGATCGCGCTGACGATGGCACCGAATCCCCCGATCAGGACGGTCCTGGCGAGGGCGCGCGGTCGGCGGTCGGCCACCTCGGGACCGAAGGTGGTCGGGCGGAGCCGGACGTGGGGGATCGCCGAGAACACTGCCGCACTGGCCGACGTCCCCTGCGGAGGGCCCGTGTTGCACGCCACGGCGACCTCGAAGCCGTGCTCGGGCAGACGACGGGCAACGCTCGCGTGGACCTGTGCATCGGCCCCGAACGCGGCTCCTGACTGGAGGAAGATCACCGAACCCGGTGTGCGCAGTCGTCGCCGGCGGCCGATCACCCGCACAGGGTAGACGGGTGATCGCCATCCGGGTGCCGGGAGCGACGGTGAGTGCGGCAGTAGAGTCGCTGGCCGGTGGACGAACGCACGAGGCCCGGTCCCGCTCCAGCGCGCAACGGGGGCTTCGTGGCGACGCTCGCCGTCGCCATCGTGGTGCTCGCCGGGTGCGGCTCGTCGCAGGGCGTCATCACCCAGGATTCGGTCGGCGGCTCGTCGACGACGGCGGTCGGCGGCACCGGCGGCGCGCCGCAGATCGCCAGCTTCACGGCCCAGCCGTCGACGATCTCGCCGGGCCAGGCGTCCGTGCTCGTGTGGCTCGTCAGCGATCCGGCGGCCACGTTGTCGATCGACAACGGCGTCGGCACCGTCACCGGCACGAGCCAGACGGTGGCACCGAAGGCCTCCACCGTGTACACGTTGACCGCCACGAACGGCGCGGGCAGCACCTCGTCACATGTGGCCGTGTCGGTTGCCGCGAGCTCGGGGAGCGGGGCCACCACACCAGCGATCGGCACCGGCGTCGAGACCGTCGGCGCCAGTTGGGTCAACGACACCGGCAACCTCGCCGGGATGGCATCCGAGTGCGGCAACATGTCGTACGTCTCGGTGCGGCCGGACAAGGACGTCGTCATCGCCGGCGTCGCCCACGGCGGCCTGTGGGCCAGTACCGACCCTTCGACCACCGTCTGGACCGCGCTGGGGAGCGGCACCGGCTCGGCGAAGATCATCAACCGCCCGTCGTCGTTCGTCTACGACCCCGATCATCCGGACACCTGGTGGGTCAGTGGGATCTACGCAGGGGGCGGCGTCTACAAGACGACGGACGGCGGCACGACGTTCGCGCAGCTCGGCGACGTGACGCACTCCGACCTCGTCAGCGTCGATCTCACCGATCCCGCGCGCAACGTCCTGCTGTCCGGCAAGCACGAGTCCGGCGAGGTCGATCGCTCGACGGACGGTGGCGCGACGTGGACGGCGATGACCGGCCTGCCCGACGGCATCGGGTACACCACGGCGCCGTACGTCGTCAACGCCACCACGTACCTGCTCGGTACGGTCAACGGCGCGACGTCCGGGATCTACCGGACCACCGACAGCGGCGCGACGTGGGTGCTGGCCCACGCCGGCGGGATGCTCGGGCATCCGCTCGTGACCAAGGACGGACGGATCTGGTGGGTGATCGCGAACGGCGACCTCGTCAGCAGCACCGACCAGGGAGCGACGTGGACCACGGCGTCGTCCGCCGCGCTGTCGAACGGCTCACTGGTCCAGCTCGCCGACGGATCGTTGGCCGCGATCGTGCAGGACCGGCTCGCCACCTCCAAGGACCTCGGCGTCACGTGGACGGCGATCGGCCCGACAGTGCCGTTCACGCCGAGCGGCATCGCCTACTCGGCACCGCGCAACTCGTTCTACGTGTGGCACGCCGACTGCGACTTCTCCCGGCCCGACCCGGTGCTGCCGGATGCGATCATGCGCCTCGACGCCGACGTCTCCGGGTAGCGCCGGCGCGGCAGCATCGCCGCGCCGTTGCGACGAGTCGGCGGCGCGGGCTCGCGTCATTGCGGCGTGCTGGTCGCCCCTGCCGTGAGGAGGTCGTCGAGTCCGCAGCTGCGCAACTGTGCGCGGAGCCACTCGCCGACGTGCTCGACGAGCAGTGATCCGCCGTCCTGACGGGTCGTGCGGCGCCGCGCGGCGAGCACGCCGAGGTCGTCCAGCGCGAGGCACTCGACCCCGGCGAGGTCGACGACCTCGTGCGTCCCGCTCAGCCCGGGGATGCGGCCGGGCACCGCGCGACGAGCGACCGTGCGCGCGCGCACCAGGAACATCAGCAACCGCGGCCCGAACACGAAGATGTCCTTGGCGTAGCGCTTGCCCAGCCGGCGCGGCTCCTGCAGCGCCCTGAAGATCCACTCCAGCCCGAACTTCTGCATCCAGGCCGGTGCGCGCTTGCGCACACCGACGAGCATGTCCAGCGTCCCGCCGACACCGATCATCACCGGCGCGCCGAGGTGCGCACGGATGGCCGCGATGAAGTGTTCCTGCTTGGGGTTGCCGAGTGCGACGCACACGACGTCGGCGTCCACGGCCGCCAGGCGCTCCACGACGTCGTCACCCGGCGAGCGGGGATCGGTGATCATCGGGCCGCTGTCGGCGGTGATCCGCGCGCCGGGATGGCGTTCGATCAGCAACGCGCAGGCGCGCTCGGCGATGCCGTCCGCGGAGCCGAACAGGTGGATGTGCAGGCCCGTGCGTGCCGATCGTTCGGCGAGGGCGGGCACCAGGTCGGCGCCGGTGACGCGCTCGGCGATCGGCTCGCCGATGCGTCCCGCGGCCCACACCAGCGGCATGCCGTCGGCGAGGTCGAGATCGGCGAACTGGAGGATGCGCATCAAGTCGTCGTCGCCGACGGCGTTGACGACGAAGTCGACGTTGACCGTGACGACCTGATGCGTCGTCGATCGCCGTCGGCCGAGCTGCACGAGCCGCTCGATCTCGGTGACCGCTTCGTCCATGGTCACCCGATCGATCGGGATCCCGAGGATCATCGCCGGCGTCTTCACACTCGCTCGTCCACGTCCGCCGTCGGGACCGCGTTGCGCTCCGTGCGCGACCATGCGACCTCCGCGTCGTCGCCGAGCACGCCCAGCCACAGTCGCACCTTCCACACCAGCATCCGTGGCGCCTGAGCCATCGACCGGTAGACGCTCGGCGGGGCAGCGACGGAGCGCAGGCCGGCGAGCACGTGGCCGACGAGCGCGGCCGTGGAGACGGCGTTGACGAGCGTCAACCGTCGCACGCCGCGGCTCGGGGCGAGCACCAGGACGGCGAGCGCGGCGACGTCGACGGCGAGCTGCGCGGCGACCAGCACCGAGACCGGCGGCACGAGCTGATCGGCGATCGCGTCGGCGGTGGCGACGCGCGTCCCGCGACGCGCGACCAGCAGTCGCGCCAGCTTCGGCAGGTACGCCCTGGCGACCTGGATGCGGCCCTTCTCCCAGCGCTGGTTCTGCGTCACCGACGCCTCCAGCTCGTGGGGCATCTCCGCCTCGAGCCGCGCGCCGGGGACGTAGGTGACGAGGTGACCGTCCAGCAGCAGCTCGATCTGGAACTCGAGGTCCTCCGTGAGGTGCCCCGACCAGCGGCGGTCGGCAAGCAACGGCGCGGTGAACACCATCCCGTTGCCGAACAGGCCGCACGAGCCACCGATCGCGCCGCGGCCGAGCGGGCGGAGGTGGTGACGGCAGGCCAGGGCCGCGGCGCGCAGCCCGGCGGTTGCGGACTGCTCGGCATCGCGCACGTCGTAGAAGCCCTGGGCACTGGACGCACCGTTGGTGATCGCCCGCTCCATCTCGGCGAGGAAGCCGGGGTCCAACGTGGTGTCGGCGTCGACGATGACGAACGCGTCGAAGCGGTCGCCCTGCGCGACGAGCCGGTCGTGGAGCCAGTTCAGCGCGGCCCCCTTGCCGGGCTGCGCGGGATCGACGCGCTCGTGGCCGAGCGCGCCCGTCGCACGTACCACGTCGATCGTGCGGTCCGAGCAGTTGTCGGCGACGACGTGAACCTCGTACGCGTCGCGCGGGTAGTCGAGCGCGAGCATGCTCTCCAGCGCGCGGTGGATGCCCACCTCCTCGTCGTGCGCGGGGACGAGGATCGCGAAGCGCACGTCGCCGCGGGGGACGGTCGCACGGCCCGGCGAACGTCGTTGGGCGCGCAGCCCACACACGCTCAGCAGCGCGAGGTACGCGGTGAGGCCGGCGACGGCGGTGGACGCGATCGCCGTGGGTCCCGAGGCGATCCGGCCGATCGCCCGCGGACCGACTCGTCCGCTCGTTGTCATGCCGCCCACGGCGCGACGCTACCCTCTCAGCCGTGCCCCACCCTGCCCGATGTCGCAGCGTCTGATGAGCCTGCTGATGCAGGTGCGCCATCAGGGTCCGGCGGTGCTACGGGCTCGGTGGTACCTGCGCCACGCCGACGTCCTCGGCGCGCGGGTTCGCCTCTACGGGCGCCGCCCGAGCATCGTCAACGACGGACGGATGGTGATCGGGGACCGCGTGCGGCTCAGCTCGACCCCGGCCACGCTCGAGCTAGCGAGCTCGCGAGGCG
>JAODBQ010000670.1 GCA_025464045.1 Ilumatobacteraceae bacterium | reverse complement strand
AGGTTCGCCGGCACGGCGCGCGAGAGCGACGCGGTACCTCGGCGGCACAGTAGCGCGGCGCGCGAACCGGTGCCCTGCACCGGACGGGTGATCCGCAGTGGGCCTGTTCTGCCGGTTGGGGCGCGCGGCACAGTGGCGCCGCGGGCCCTCCACGGGCTCCTCGCGGTCGAGCCAGCCCGATCCACGTGCGCGCGATGCGATCCTTCGCAGAACAGCTCGACGTGCACCACCCTCCGCAGCGACGTCGCATCGCCGGAACGCGGCGCCGGCGATGCCACGACCGGGGCTCAGGCGGCGTGGGTCAGCTGCTCGGCGCGCTGCCCCTGCGATCTGAACATCTGCTCGTAGCCGGCGCACATCGTGGCGGCGTCGAAGGATGCCGCGCGTCGGCGGCAGTCGTCGGGATCGATCTCGCCGACGTGCTCGATGGCCTGCACCATCTGGTCGAGGTCGTCGCACACGAACCCGGTGACGCCGTCCACGATCACTTCCGGCACGGAGCCTCGACGCAGGGCGATGACGGGCGTGCCCGCGGCCATCGACTCGATCATGACCAGCCCGAACGGCTCCGGCCAGTCGCTGGGGAACAGCGTCGCCGACGCGGACGCGTAGAACGCGGGCTTCTCCGACTCGGCGAGCTCACCGATGAACCGCACCGCGTTGGCGGCGAAGAGCGGCTCGATCTCGCCCCGGTAGTAGTCGACGTCCATCGGATCGATCTTCGCGGCGACGCGCAGCTCACGGTCGGTCCTGCGGGCGATCTCGACGGCGAGCGCGGGCCCCTTCTCCGGGTTGATCCGACCGACGAAGGCGAGGTGTCCACCTCGTGGCTGATCCGCCACGTGGTAGTGGCCGAGGTCGAGCCCGTTGTGGATCGTGCCGACCCAGTTGACGGCGATGTCGCGCACGGCGTCGCGCTGGTGGGCGCTGATCGAGACCATCGGCACATCGGGGTACAGCGGCAGCGTCTGGCGAACGTGTTCGAGATCGAGGCGCCCGTGCATCGTCAGCACGGTCGGAGTGGCGGATCGCAGGGCGAACGGCAGCGTCCAGATGTCGGCGTGGGAGTGGATCACGTCGAAGTCGCCGGCCCGGTCGTAGATGTCCGCGAGCATCCGCAGGTGGAGGTGCGGGGCCACGCCGAGCATCTCCTCGCGGGTCATCCACTGGCGCAACGGGGTCGGGACGACTTCGACGAGCTCCGCCGCAGTCGCCGACGTGGCGGCCGCGAACAGGGTGACCTCGTGGCCGAGCGCGACGAGACCGTCGCAGATCGCGGCGATCACCCGTTCGGTGCCGCCGTACTTGGCGGGCGGCACCGCTTCGTACAGCGGGGCGATCTGGGCGATCCTCACGTCCGGCCGTCCGCCGGCGCGACTGTCGGGCTCGCGACCGGGTAGCCGCCCGTCGGAATCAGGTGGCCGAAGCGACTCAGGTACGAGCTCCCGCAGCCCGGGCACGCTGCGACGCCGGCCTGGTCGACGTCGAGTCCCGTCCCACACTGCGGGCAACTGAGCGTAAAAAGACCGGCAGACATCGCCCCCTCCTTCGTCCGGAGACCACGTACCCACCGCCACCGTCGCACACACTGTTGTTGGAACGGCGGCGGCGTGGGAACAGACCTGCCATGCGTGATCCTCTGGACGCCGACGCAGAGTCGGTGCCGCCCGTCGGTCGCGGTCAACTCGTTGTCGTGGACGGCCGGACCTTCGCGATCAGCGACGAGGCCGGTCAGATGAGGGTCACCACGCACGGCATGGTGCACGACGACCTGCGCCACCTCTGGCACTTCGAGCTCAGCGTGGTCGACGCCCGTGTCGACGTGCTCGCCTCGAGCACGCCGACACCGCTCTCCGCGGTCGTCGTCGGCCGGGTCGAGCAGCACGACGATCCGTCGGTGCGGGCCGTGCTGACGCGGCGGCGCTGGATCGCCGGCGGCCTGCGCGAGGACGTGGCCGTCCACAACACCGCTCCGAACGAGCAGAGCTGGACGCTGCGCCTGCGGATCGACGCCGACTTCGCGCACGTGTTCGACGTCAAGGCGGGCATCTGCGGCATCGAGCGCCGGCTGACCGCCGACGACGACGGATGGCGCATCGACGCGGACGGCATCGACGCGTACACGCGCGTCCGGGTTGCGCCACCGCCCGATCGGTTCGACAGCGGCACGGGCACGCTGACGTGGTGCCTCGTGCTCGGGCCGCGACAGCAGTCCGTCGTCACGGTGACGTTGGAACCGGTGGTCGGCGATTCGCCGGCAGGTCTGGCGTTCCCACTCGGCAAGGTGCCGGCCGAGGCGATCCCGATGCGTCGCCTGGCGTCGTGGAGGAGCTCGGTACCGCGCGTGATCTCGAGCGACCCGCGGCTCTCCCGAGTGGTCGACCAGGCGATGGCCGACATCAGTGCGCTGCGGATCATCGACGCCGGCCACGTCGACCGCCCGGTGATCGCCGCCGGCGCACCGTGGTTCATGACGTTGTTCGGACGCGACTCGCTGCTGACGTCATGGATGACCCTGCCCTTCGACCCGACCCTCGCCCGCGGGGTGCTGAACACGCTGGCCGAGCTCCAGGGCCGCACGTACGACCCCGTCGCCGAGGAGCAGCCGGGCAAGATCCTCCACGAGCTGCGCCGACACGGCGGCGGCGGACCCTTCGCCAGCCGGCGTCGCTACTACGGCACGGTCGATGCCACGCCCCTGTTCGTCATGGTCGCCGCAGAGGCCCGCCGCTGGGGCGCGCTCGGAGACGACGAGCTCCGCGAGCTGGCTCCGGCGATCGACGCCGCCCTGAAGTGGATGACCGGCGATGGCGATTCGAACGTGGACGGCTTCATCGACTACCAGCGCAGCAACCCGACCGGGCTCTCCAACCAGGGCTGGAAGGATTCGTGGGACGGGGTCAACTTCGCCGACGGCACGCTGCCCACCGGTCCCATCGCGCTCGCCGAGGTGCAAGGCTACGCCTACGCCGCGCTGCTCGGCGCCGCCGAGCTGAGCGACACGATCGAGCTGTCGATGAGCGCCGACGAGCTCCACGCGCGAGCCACGACGTTGCAACGTCGGTTCAACGAGTCGTTCTGGGACGAACGCGGGTGGTTCGTGATCGGCCTCGACGGCCGCGGACAGCGCATCGACGCGCTGACGACCAATCCCGGCCACGCGCTGTGGACCGGCATCGCCGACGCGGAGCTGGCCGACCGGTACCTCGATCGGCTCGCCGAGCCGACGATGTGGACGGGTTGGGGCCTGCGCACGTTGGCCGAGACGATGCAGGCGTACGACCCGCTGAGCTACCACAACGGATCGGTCTGGCCACACGACACGGCCGTGTGCGCGGCGGGCGCGGCACGCTACGGCCGTTGGGACGTGGTCGACCAGATCGTGGACGGCGCGTTCGACGCCGCCGACGAGTTCGACGGCAGACCCCCCGAGCTGTTCGCCGGCATCGCCAGGAGCGAGGCCCCGATGCCCGTCGCCTACCCGTCGTCGTGCTCCCCGCAGGCCTGGTCGTCCGCGTCGATCCTGCTCCTCGTGCGCACCTTGCTGGACATGGCGCCGTCGCCGGACGGCACCGCGGTGGAGATCGGACGCATCGACCTGGGCCCCGTCCCGGACGTGCGCATCGAACGGATCCACGTCGGCGGCACCACGGTCACCATCGACGTCAACAGCTCCTGGAGCCGGCGCCGCGAGCGCGATCGCGAACGAGGCGGCTTCCTGCTCCCCTAGGTCGAGCGGCTGACGGTCGGGCACCCGTCGGCGGGGGTGCGTGGAATACGGTGGGCGGCACGGGAACGACCGGGAGCGGCGCGTTGGATCGAGGGGAGACACCATGGCGTACGAACAGACGCTCGCAGAACGACGAGGAGACATCCTCCTGCTCACGCTGAACCGGCCCGAGCGGCTGAACGCGTGGACGCCGAAGATGAGCGCCGAGCTGACCGAGCAGATCAATGCTGCCAACGAGGACGCGTCGATCGGTGCGATCGTCGTGACGGGAGCCGGACGCGGGTTCTGTGCCGGCGCCGACATCGGCGGCCAGTTCGCCTCCAACCTCGAGTCGCCGGCGCCGTCCACCGAACCGCCGGCCGCTCCGCCCGCGGAACGAGCGCAGGGCAGTGACTGGGTCCGGCTGTGCCGCTCGTCCAAGCCACTGGTCGCGGCGATCAACGGACCGGCCATCGGCATCGGGCTCACCTTGGTGCTGCCCTTCGACTACCTCGTCGCGGCGGCCGGAGCGAAGATCTCGGCCCGCTTCGTGAAGATGGGGTTGGTGCCAGAGCTCGGATCGTCGCACTTCCTCGTGTCCCGCTGCGGGTTCGGCAACGCCTCCTACCTCGCGCTCAGCGGCGCGACGCTGATCGCAGAGGATGCTGCCGAGATCGGTCTCGTCGATCGCGTCGTGACGCCGGACCGGGTCGTCGACGAAGCGCTGCAGGTGGCCGGTGAGTTCGCCCAGAACCCGCCGCCGCAGCTGCGCATGATCAAGGAGCTGCTCACCCAGAACGCCGCGGAGACGGACCTGGACCTCGTGCAGCGACGCGAGGGTGCTGCGCTCGCCGTCGCGTACAGGACGCCCGAGCACCACGAGGCCGTGCGCGCGTTCCTCGAGAAGCGCACCCCCACGTTCCGGTAGCCGAGTCGGACCCGGAGGCAACGACATGTATCCAGGGGTGCACGCGCGAGATCGCGCGAACCAGGCGTGCATCGTGATGGCTGCGACGGGCGAGGTGATCACCTACGCCGACTTCGAGGAACGAACCAACCGGCTCGCCCATCTGCTCCGCGATCGCGGGCTGCGCTACGGCGACCACTACTCGATCCTGATGGAGAACAACTCGCGGTACCTCGAGACGTGTGGCGCAGGTGAGCGGTCCGGGCTCTGCTACACGCCGATCAACTCGCACCTGACCGCCGACGAGGTCGCGTACATCCTCCAGAACAGCGAATCCCGGGCGCTGATCACCTCCGCCGCGCTCCGCGACGTCGCGGTGGACGCGATGGCGCAGTCACCCGACGTCACCCTCGGGTTGATCGTCGATCCGTCGGGCCCGGACGCGCAGCTGCAGGACTACGTGGAGGCCGTGTCGGCGTTCCCTTCCACCCCGATCGCGGACGAGGCGCTGGGCACGCCGATGCTCTACTCATCAGGCACCACAGGTCGCCCGAAGGGCATCTTCCGCCAGATGCCCGACCGGGCGCTGGCCGACGGCACCGCGTTGTCGGCCTTCCTCGTCGACCAGTGGCACTACCGGCCGGGGATGGTCTACCTCTCCCCCGCGCCCCTCTACCACAGCGCGCCGCAGGGCGCGACGGGCAACACCATCCGCATGGGCGGCACCGTCGTGGTGATGGAGCGGTTCGATCCCGAGCAGCTGCTCGCGCTCGTCGAGCGGCACCGGGTGACCCACATCCAGATGGTGCCGACGATGTTCAGCCGTCTGCTCAAGCTGCCGGAGGAGGTACGCAACCGCTACGACCTGTCGTCACTGGAGTTCATCGTGCACGCCGCCGCGCCGTGCCCGGTGCCGGTCAAGGAGCAGATGATCGCCTGGTGGGGCCCGATCATCAACGAGTACTACGCCGCAACCGAGGGCATCGGCTACACCGCCTGCGATTCGGTCGAGTGGCTGGCCCACAAGGGCACCGTCGGGCGGGTGCGGCTCGGCGAGCTGCACATCCTCGACGACGACTTCCGCGAGTGCCCACGGGGGAGGCCCGGCACGATCTACTTCAAGCCGCCTGCGCCGTTGCAGTACTGGAAGGACCCGCAGAAGTCCAAGGACGCGAGCACGCCCGACGGCGTGATGAGCACTGTCGGCGACATGGGCTACGTCGACGAGGACGGCTGGTTGTTCCTCACCGATCGCAAGACGTTCATGATCATCTCCGGCGGCGTCAACATCTACCCGCAGGAGACAGAGAACCTGTTGATCACCCACCCGAAGGTCGCCGACGCGGCGGTCTTCGGTGTCCCCAACGCCGACCTCGGCGAAGAGGTCAAGGCGGTGATCCAACCGATGCCCGGTGTGGAACCCGGTCCCGAGCTCGCGTCCGAGCTCATCGCCTTCTGCCGGCAGCACCTCTCCACGCAGAAGTGCCCGAAGTCGGTGGACTTCGAGGAGCAGCTGCCGCGCCTGCCCACCGGCAAGTTGTACAAGCGCGTCCTGCGCGACCGGTACTGGGCCGATCGCGAGACCCGGATCGTCTGAGTCCCCGTACCTGAACCCGACGACGCAAGTCCATCAGCGACGGAGGGCGGCAGGCGTCGCGCTCTTGGCGGCGCTCGATGCGCAGCAGCATGCAGTCACAGCCGGTGAGGGCTCGGCGTCGTCCGTGCGGTGCTCGCCCAGCTCGTCGAGGAGGGATCGGTGGTCCGAGTCGTTCGGTCGTGGTCCGAGTCGTTGAGGAGGGCGCGAGTCGCCAGGTGCGGTTCTCTCTGCCGAGCGACTCCGGCCGCAGCCGGCGACTCGGACCACGACGCAGCGACTCGGACCACGACGCA
>JAODBQ010000633.1 GCA_025464045.1 Ilumatobacteraceae bacterium | reverse complement strand
CTACGCCGGTGGTCGGGACGACCAACTCGAGGAGGAGCTGCAGATGAGTGCACACGGTGCGTATGCCGACGTCAACGGCCTGCGGATGTACTACGAGATCCACGGTGAGGGCGAGCCGTTGCTGCTCCTGCACGGCGGGATGCTGACGATCGACACGACGTTCGGAGCACTGATCCCTCCGCTCGCGAAGGAGCACCTCGTGGTCGCCGTGGAGATGCAAGGCCACGGGCACACCGCCGACATCGACCGCGTACCGACGCTCGACGCCCTCGCGTCGGATGTCGTGGGGCTCCTCGACGAACTGGGGACCGAGCGCGCCGACATGCTCGGTTTCAGCCTCGGTGGACTGGTCGGCTTGGAGATCGCGGTGCACCACCCGCAGGTCCTCGGCCGCCTGGTCGCTGCGGCCGCCCACGTCCGGCCGAACGGCTACCACGCCGAGATCTTCGACGAGGAGCTGTTCGCGACATCGGACAAGGTGCCGACGCCCGCCGACTTCCAGGCCATGGTCGACTCCTACCGGGCGGTCGCTCCCGACCCGGACCACTTCCACGACTTCATGGCCAAGCAGTCCGCGGTGGCCCGGACGATCACGGGATGGACGGACGAGCAGCTGGCCGGGATCCGCTCCCCCACCCTGGTGATGATCGGCGACCGTGACTTCGTCCGCATCGAACACGGTGCAGAGATGCTCGAGCTGATCCCTGGTTCACAGCTGGCGGTGCTACCCGGAGCGACGCACATGGCGCTGATGCGGCGCACCGAGCAGGTGCTGGCGATGGTCGTGCCGTTCCTCACGGCGGCCTGAACGGGCGCACGGGCTACGCCACCTTCCGCAGCAGCGGACCGTGGAACCCGGCCGCGTTCCACAGTTCCGTGCGGAGCTGGTCGGCCGCAGGCGAGGTGAGCCGGTTGGTGATGATGACACCCTCGATCATGTCGCTGATGATCGCCGGCCACGCTCGGTGGGCCGTGCGCACCGAGATCACCGCACCCTCGGCGTGGCGGCGGACGGAGCGATCGACGTCGGCCAGGCGGGGTGGGCAGCGGAAGCTGGGGGCGATGAGACCACGAACGCGCGCCGCCTGACCGAGGGCGCGCGCTGCGGCAGCGAAGTCGAGCGCCGAACGGTTGATGGCCATGTCGGCATCATCGCAAGGGGGTGTACGACGGTTTGCGGGGGCTCCCAGTCTCGAGCGGTGGCGCGGCCGCGGCCGAGGTCCGTCGGTAGAGTCGGCCGCGTGTCGGACACCACCTCCTTCACGCCGGTGCAGGAGCGGACGTTCGCGGTCCTCCGCCGCGGCACCGAGCCGATGCTGTTCGACGCGGCGGCCATCACGACCCTGATCGACCAGGCTTGCGCGGGTGTCGCCGAGCTGTCGGGTCTCCTCGGGGGCGAGAAGCTGTGGGTCAGCAAGGGCTTCCTGAACACCATCCACGGTTGCGAGGCCCAGCACCTCGCGCCCGACGATTTCGCCTGGAAGCCGGCGACAGCCTCCGGGTTCGTGGCGCACAAGGCGATCGAGCTCGGCGTCCACTGGCGCGGCACACCGACGCCCGAACAGTTGGTCGACGAAGCGATCGCCTCCCTCGCCGACGACTCCTCACGCAAGGGCGATTTCGTCGCCGGGCTCACCGACGGCGAGCACGCCGCGCTGCGCGGACGAGCGATCGAGCGCACGACCAAGTTCATCCAGCAGTTCCCGCCACTCGACCCGCGATCGCATCCGATGCTCGAGGCTGCCGTGCGCTGGCGCCCCGATGGGAGCATCGAGCTCGGCGGCAAGGCCGATCTCGTGATCGGCCGACCGCAGGGTCGGGAGAGCCGGCGGGTCATCATCGACTTCAAGACCGGCGGCCGGGCCACGAACCACCGCGAGGACCTGCGCTTCTACGCGTTGCTGGAGACGCTCGCCTACCGGGTCCCGCCACGGCGGTTGGTCACCTACTACCTCGACTCGGCCGACTGCGAGGTCGAGGACGTCACGCTCGGTGTCCTCCAGGCCGCCTTGCGTCGGACCCTCGACGGCATTGCTGCACACGCGGCGCTGACCGTCGGAGGTCGCGAGCCCGTGAAGCGTGTCGGCTTCGCCTGCCGCTGGTGCCCGCTGCACGACCACTGCGCGGAGGGCATGGCGTTCCTGCGTCGTGACGACGCCAGCGCTGAGGTCGAGGCCTGACGATCAACCCGATCCGCTCCGACCGCGTCAGATCGGTCGCGATCAGCAGCTCTGCGACCAACGTCATCCGAGCGTCTCCACGCCGAGCTGCCAGGACAGGAAGGTCAGCACGTCCGCGCCCTCGCGCACCCGCATCGACGCCGGCTTGCCGACGCCGTGTCCGGCGCGGCCCGCCTGCCACAGCAGGATCGGGTGCTCGCCCTGCCCCGTTGCGGCGTGCGTGAGCATCGCCGCCATCTTGCGCGCGTGCAGCGGATCGACGCGGCTATCGCCCTCAGCAGTGGTGAACAGCACGGCCGGGTACCTCGCACCATCGGTCACATGGTGGTAGGGCGAGTAGGCGCGCAGCCAGGCGAACTCCTCGGCGACATCCGGGTCGCCGTACTCGTCGGTCCACAGCCTGGCGATCCGGAACTGTGGGAAGCGGATCATGTCGAGCAGCGGCACCGCACACCACACGGCACGGGCGAGATCGGGACGTTGGGTGATCGCCGCACCCATCAGCAGCCCACCGTTCGATCCGCCGACGACGGCGAGGCGATCGCGAGACGTGTAGCCCTCGTGCACCAGCCAGTCGGCCCCGGCGTGGAAGTCGTCGAAGACGTGCTGTTTGGCGCCTCGCCTGCCGGCGTGGTGCCACGCCTCGCCGTGCTCGGTGCCACCGCGCAAGCCGGCGATCGCGTACACGCCGCCGGCGGCGCACCACGCGGCGAGGTTGGGTATCCACGCCGGCGTCTCGGCGATCGCGAATCCGCCGTAGCCGGTGAGGATCAGCGGCGTCGAGGCCGAGGGCACGACGTCGGCGCGGTGTGCCAGGAACAGCCCGATCTCGGTGCCGTCGAGTGACGGGTAGGTGACCTGGCGAACGACGAGCGCCGGCAGCGTCGCCGGATCGGGCGGTTCCGGGCACCACCGCTCCAGCGCGGACCCGTCGAGCCGGTGCACGGCGGCGGGCGAGTCGAACGTGACAGCGGTGATGAACGACAGCCCCGTCTCGGGATCGGCGGACAGCGACTGCACGGACACCAGTCCGAGCTCGCCGACAGCGTCGCCGACCGCATTGCCGACCAGGTCGCCGCCGCTGCCGTCCGGCCGCCAGCGCTCGACGGTGTCGACGGCGTTGCGCGTGGACACCAGCAGGATGTCGCTCCCGCGATCGGCGAGGCCACCCAGCACGACGTCGCGCTCGGCGACCACCGTGCGCCACCGCGACGGATCGTCCAGCGGTGCCGCGACGAGCCGCCCGTTCGGCGCGTCGAGCGTCGTCACACCGACGAGCTGATCGTCGTGGAACACGAAGCTCGACCGAGCCTCGACCCCGACGACGACGTCGCGCCACTCCCCCACCGCGACGTCGAGCAGGCGCACATCGACCCGTCCCCAGCCGACGAGCGTCTCGACGAGCAGATGGCGGCCGTCGGGCGATGCGGTGACATCGGGCCAGCACTGCGGGGTGGGGAAGTCGTCGAGCACGACCTGGTCGCCGTCCGGATCGGTGCCGATCGTGTGGAAGCGGACGTGGCGGTGGTACTCGTCGCCGGCCGGGTAGCGCGTGTACCAGAAGCCGGTGCCGTCGGGCAGCCAGGCCACCGAGGCGGCGCGGGTGTCGGTGATGGTCGTCCGCAGTCGCTCGCCCGTGCTCACCCGCAGGATGTGCAGGGTGCTGTTCTCGGTACCACCTTCGGAGAGGCCGAAGGCGATCAGGTCGCCGTCTGGCGACGGATGGAACCAGTCGATCGCCCCCGCACCGTCCGCCGCGAGCTGCGCCGGGTCGATGAGGATGCGCGGCGCGACGG
>JAODBQ010000580.1 GCA_025464045.1 Ilumatobacteraceae bacterium | reverse complement strand
GACGGGATGCGGACGTGGCGGCGCAGTCGGACGGCCCACTGACTCGGCGGATCGTGCAGGTGCAGCTCTGCGACCCCGGACCGCTGCTGTTCCACGCCGAGGTCGTCCACCGCAACGGTCGCCCGGTCGGCTACATCCGCTCGGCGTCGTACGGCTTCACGCTCGGTGGCGCCGTCGGCCTGGCGATGGTCGACGCCGGCGAACCGTTGGACGCCGCGCCCCTGTGCGACGCCGAGTGGACGGTCGACGTCGCCGGGCGTCATGTGCCGGCGATCGCGTCGAGCAGACCGCTCTACGACCCGTCCAACGTGCGGATCAGGCAGTGACGGAGCGGGCCACCACCGGCTCGGGCGCCGCCGGGCTCGGTCGTCGACCTCCACCCGTCCCCTTGGCGCACCACAGCCCGATGACGACGAGGGCCACCATCGCCGCCGCGCACACGGCGTAGGCCGTGGCTCGGCCCTGGTGCTGGTACAGCTGCCCGGCGAGCAACGCGGAGAGGCCGCCGACGAGCGTCTGCGCACCGCCGAGCAGTCCTTGCGCGCCCGCCTGGCGATCGGCGGGCGCGACCATGCCGACGGCCACGCCCGAGGCGGACACGGTGGTGCCGTCACTGACCGAGTGCACCATCGCCACCGCGAACATCGCGATCCCGCTCGGGAGCTGGCCGTAGCTGAACATGAACCCGGCGCCGAGCAGCAGCCCGACGGTGGCGACGCGGAACGGGCCGATGCGCTGCGAGAGCCGCCCACCGCGGGGGCCGAGCAGGACGAGCGGCAGCGCGAACAAGGTGATCCCGAGGTTGGCGACCCAGTCGGCGGTGCGGAGGTCATCGAGCACGAGGACCCACAGCGCGTCGAACGTGCCGACCATCAGGAACACGCCCGCACCGAGGCAGAGCGCACCGACGTACGCACGCGAGCGGAGCAGGTCGAAGGCGAAGCGGGCCTGCTCGCCGTCGCCGCGCGAGGACTCGTCGACGCGCACGTTGACGATCAACGGCACGCAGACGATCGTGGCCGCAGCGATGAACAGGAACGGCGCGGCGAGGCCGAACGGTCCAACCAGCACCGCCGAGATCGCCGGGCCGAACGCGAAGCCGGCCACATCCGAGGCGAGCAACCGGCCGATGTTGCCGCCGAGGTGAGCCGGGTCGGCGAGGATCACGATCCGTCGGATCGACGGTTGGGCGACGCCGGCGCCGATGCCCATCACGAGTCGCCCGAGCGCGAGCACGGCGAGATCGGTGCCGAACGCCATCGCCAGCAGGCCGGCGACGTTGCACGCCATCCCGATGTACACGAGCCGTCGGGCATGCCCGCGGTCGGCCAGCGGGGCGAAGAGGACCTGCGCCCCGAACGAGGCGAAGAACCCGATCGCGACCACCGCGCCGAGCGCACCGTCGGAGATCCCGTATGTGTCGCGGAAGTCGTCCAGCAACGTGAACATCACGCCGTAGCCGGCGGCGAAGAGGCCGGTGAGCACGCCGAAGGTGAGGATCAAGCGACGTTGCACGGTGCTGGAGGCTACGTGACGGCCCCGCCCGCGGCTCGCCGATAACCCCGTTCGACGGCCGATCGAACCGGCGGACGGTGCGAACGACCGGCCAGATCGGCGAGATCGGCCAGATCGGCGTACGTGACCGGCGTTGAGTCGGCCAGATCGGCGTGCGTGACCGGCGTTCGTGGCCGCATCCGCGGCGTCGGACCACGACGCATCGACTCGGACCACGACGCATCGACTCGGACCTGCCCGACCCTCGCTCGGGGCCCGACCACGGGCGGCGAACGTCAGGACTGGGCGTCGAGGCGGCGGGCGGCGATGAGGACGCCGAGGTGGGTGAACGCCTGCGGGAAGTTGCCGAGCAGCTCGCCGGAGCGGACGTCGAACTCCTCGGAGTAGAGGCCCAGGTCGTTCGAACACGAGCGGATCCGTTCGAACAGCGCGACGGCCTCCGCGACACGCCCCTGCAGGGTGAGCACCTCGACGAGCCAGCACGTCGCCAGGAGGAACACGCCCTCGTCGTTGTCCTCGGCCACGCCGTCGTCGATGTTGGCGGTGTAGCGCCGGATGAAGCCGCTCTCCCCCACGACGAGATCGTGCTGGATCGCCTCGACGGTGGCCAGCATCGCCGGGTGGTTCGGGGCGATGAACCCGACGAGCGGCAGCTTGAGCAGGCTGGCGTCGACCTCGACGGTGCCGTAGTGCTGGCGGAAGCAGCCCCGCGCGGGATCGACGCCGCTGGTCATGATCTCCTCGCGCAGCTCGTCGGCAGCGACCTGCCATCCGGCGATGTGCTCGTCGTCCGCGTGCAGCATCGGGCCGAGGCCGATGCCCCGATCGACCGCCACCCAGCACATCACCTTCGAGTTGACGAAGTGGCGGGGCTCGCCACGCATCTCCCAGATGCCCTGGTCCGGTTCGCGCCACCGCGTCGCGGCGATGTCCACGGCCTTGCGGAGGAAGTTGCGCTCCGCCGGATCGAACTCGGAGGTGCCGTCGTGCCACGTGTCCACGGCGTCGAGGAGGTGGCCGTACACGTCGAGCTGCACCTGGGTGGACGCCCCGTTGCCGATGCGCACAGGGCTCGACCTCCGCCATCCCTCGAGGCCCCTCAGCTCCAGCTCGGGCAACCGGCGTTCGCCGTACGCGCCGTACATGATCTGCAGGTCGTCGGCGTTGCCGGCGGCGGACCGGACGAGGAAGTTGTGGAAGCCGGCGGCGATCTCGGCGTGACCGGTGCCGACGAGCGCGTCGAGCACGAGCGACGAGTCGCGCACCCACGAGTAGCGGTAGTCCCAGTTGCGGGTGCCGCCCGGCTCCTCCGGCAGCGATGTCGTCGCCGCGGCGATCACCGCACCCGTCGGCGCGCACGTGAGGCCCTTGAGCACGCGGACCGACGTCGATGCCGACTTCTCGAAGCGCCCCGGGTCGGTCCCGGTGTGCGACCAGCGCTGCCACCACTCGATCGTCGCGCGCAGCCGCTCGTCAGCGTCGTCGAGGTAGCTGGCATCGCTGTGCCTGGACCCTTCGACCTGGTGCGCGGCACGCGCCGTGAGCAGGAAGCGGCACGACGAGCCCGCGTGGACCTCCACCCGCCCGAGGAGTCCGCCGGGGGCGCGGTCGACCGCGAGTGGCGCGTCCGTCTGGATGATCAATCCCTCGGAGCCACCGACCGCGGTGTACTCGTGGTCGTGCACCTGGCGGATCATCGGCACGGTGCAGCCGTAGTCGAAGCGTGGCATCAGCTGGATGTCGAACTCGACGCTGCCGTCGATCCCGTCGATGATCCGCACCAGCTCGTGGTGCGGCTCGTCCGAGCCGCCCTGGCGCATCACCATCGCCTCGGTCAACCGCGCCTCGCCGGTGTTCGTGGTGATCGTCGTGCTGAGGACCAGCGTGCCGTCGAGGTAGCCGCGCGTGAACGTCCCCGCGTCGCAAGCGCTGATCGAGAAGTGACCGCCGTGGTCGTGGTCGAGGAGCCGACAGAACGCAGTCGCCGAATCGAACCGACGGAAGCACGCCCAGTCGACCGAGCCGTGGCGGCTGACGAGCGCCGTCGAGTGGCAGTCGCTGAGGAAGGCGTACTCGCCGATGGAGAGGTATGGCTGCGCCGGTACCGACTTCGCTCCTGCCACGACGCGAGTCTCGCACGCAACACGGCGGTCACGGGTGCGAGACAATGGTCGGGTGAGCGAAGGAGCCGGCAACGGCACCACGTTGCGGCTCGCGTTGGGGATGCGCGGTGGGGTCAGCCTCGCCGTCTGGATCGGCGGCGCGGCAGCCGAGCTGGACGAGCTGCGGTGCGCGCCGTTCGGCGACGACGATCGCGATCCCGGCGGCGCGTACCACCGCCGACTGCTGAGGCTCGGCGGCTACACCGGCGTCCAGATCGACGTCATGTCGGGCGCCAGCGCCGGTGGGTTGAACGCTGTCCTGGCGGCGTCGGCGATGGTCGGGCGACGACGCGTCGCCGAGATGCGCGAGACGTGGTTGGAGGTGGCTGCGTTGCGCGAGCTGCTCGAGAGCCGCGTCGGCGACGACGCCGACCGGCGCTCGCTGCTCGGCGGCGCGTACTTCACGGAGCGCGTGCACGACGAGATCCACCGGCTGCTGATGCCCCCCGCCGAGCCGAGCATCCCGCCGCTCGACCACCGGCTCGAAGTGTTCCTCAGCGCGACGGTCCACCACGGGATCCACGTCCAGATCGAGGACGACGACTACAGCCCGGACGCAGCCCGGCGCGCCGGTGGGCTGTTCCACTTCCGCCACCTCGCGGCGACGACGAGCACGTCGGACCTCGCCGGTCCTGACGTGGCCGACCACCTCGCCCGCGCGGCGCGCACCACCGCCTCGTTCCCCACAGCGTTCGAGCCGGTCCGCTACACGAGAGCCGACCTGCCGGGTGTCCTGCTGCTGCCGGCGCGACCGCCGGACGCGGTGTGGCTGCTCGACGGTGGGATCGTCGACAACATCCCCGTCGCGCGGGCGATCGAGGGCGTGCCTGCGGCGCCGGCGATCGATGACACGGATCGGTGGCTGATCTACCTCCAGCCCAGCCCGGACAGCGCACCGGGCGCAACGGTGCGCAGCACCGATGCCACCACGATCCCGTCGCTCGTCGGCGTCGCCAGAGCGCTGGTCGGCGCGTTCATGTCGGAGACGATCCTCGACGACGTCGAGGTGCTGCGCCGGCACAACGTCGACGCCATCGAGGCGGCCGATGCCTGGCAGGCATCGATCGCGTCGATCACCTCGGTCGCGTCGTCGATCGGCGCCACGGCAGGCACCGGTTCGGCGCGCGCGTTCGACGCGACGCGTGTCAACGCGCTGCTCCTCGATCCGTTGCGCGAGTTGCGTTGGCGGCCGATCGGTCGGCCGATCGATCCGTCACCGCTCGGCAGCGCCACGTCCTCGGAGCTGGCCGAGCTGCGCCTCGGCATCGCCGCTGTCGTCGCTGCGCACCCCGACTGCGTGCGTCCGTTCGCGCCGCTGGTGCGCACTGCGGCGCTCCTCACCGGCTGGGCGCGCAGCGTCCAACGCGCCCATCCTGCCGCGGCTGTCGCCGCGGGTGGACTGAAGCTGCACTGCTACCAGCTGATGCAGCTCGCCCAGGTGCTCGGCACGCACATCGACCTCGCCGCGCTTGCGGTGAAGCCGCGCGAGGTCCACGCCTGGCCGCCGCCCGGCAGCGCCGATGCCGATCGCAGCCCCACGGCGGGTGCAGGCCGGGACGGCACAGGGTCGGCGCGCCTGCCGTTGCCCGGCGACGTCGTCGCCGCAATGGCGGCGGCAGCACGTGCGCTCGACGGGGACCCGTGCGTGCTGACGCTCGTGCAACGACTGCCCGTGTCCAGCGTCGAGCTGGCCGAGGCCGCGGCTGCCGACGAGGACCTGGCGCGGCTGTACCGCGGTGAGTTCGAACCGTCGCCCGGCTCCGGCAGCGCGGTGGCGGTGATGTGGGACGTCCTCGCATCGACGACGCGGCGGTTGGCCGCGTTCGACGAGCCACGCGCTCCCGCGCCCGGCTCGATCGACGTTCGGCCGCTGCGCTCCGCCATCGTCGCCTGCCGCACCACCGCGGCGGCAGTGATCGTGCTGCGCGCCGTCGACGAGCTGACGGTGGGGGTGCACCGCGGTGCGGCCGCAGCGCTACCTTCCCACCTCCAGTACCTGCGCATCGCCGGCTCCAACGTCAGCCCGCTGAGCGTGCCGCCCGCCGAGCTCGCCTTCGACGGTCCACGGTTCACGAGCGACGACCTGGTCGCCCCCGGCGGGGCCGTGCCCGCGAGCGACAAGCTCGCCGGGGTGTCGCTGGCCAACTTCTCGGCATTCATCTCGGCGCGCTGGCGGGCGAACGACTGGATGTGGGGACGACTCGATGCGGCCAAGAGCATCGTCGACGTCGTCACCAGCAAGGGCCGACTCGTGGGCGACCACGCGCAGCTGCTCGCGTCGATCGAATCGATCGTCACCCGACCGTTCCACGGCGGCCCTGACACACCGCCGTCGTGGATCCACGAGCTCGACGCCGCCGCCAGGGCGCTGTGGGCGCGCCACGCCCAGGAGGTCGCCGGTGAGCTGCGCACCGAGCACAACGAGAGCGACGCGACGCGCCTCACCACCACGAAGCGGCTGCTGGTGCTGCGCCGGCACTGGGAGCTGCTGGCCATCGAGCTGCCGTGCGTCCTCCGCTCCAGCTTGCGCCCCGACGCCCGCGCCACGACCCACACCCGAGCCGACACCGACGCCCACGGCCAGCCCGGCACTGGCACCGGCGCTCATGCCGCAGGCGCACCTGGTGCGCTCCCGGCAAGCCTCGGCGAGGCGATCGGCGCGTACCAACGTTCACCGCGCTCGTTCGACGACGTGTGGGGCATGCGCTGGTCGACCGCGCTCGGCATCCGCACGGCGTACGAGCTGTGGGCGGCCACACGCCCGCGCACACGTCGGTGGCGGCTGGTGCGCGCCCCACTCAAGCCATTGCCGATGTCGGCGCTGGGGACCGTTCTGGCCCGCAACCGCGGGTTGTTCGCGCTCGCGCTCGCGTTCAACCTCGTCCTCGTGCCGCGCGTCCGTGGGCTCACGGCGTGGCTCGTGTTCGTGGTCGGCGCCCTCTGCGCCGGCCTGCTCGCCCGGCTCTACCGCGTCGAGCTCAAGCGCAC